>NZ_BAABHO010000078.1:0-23577 GCF_039542135.1 Actinomycetospora chlora | reverse complement strand
GGCCGGCGGCCGCGGCGTGCAGCCCGCGGCGCCGGGCCGGCGGCAGGTCGCCGCGCACCTCCGCGCGCACGAGGGGGTGGACGAACCCGATCCGGGCCGGCGGCCCGCCGGGCAGCTCGTCGACCAGCCCGAGTCCGACGGCCTCGTCGAGCGCCGCCGACGGGTCGTCGAGCCCGGCGACGGCGGCGGCGAGGGCGAGCGGGGCGCTCTCGCCGAGCACGGCGGTGGCCACGACGAGCCGTTCGGTGTCCGGGCCGGCCCGCGACAGCCGCACCAGCAGGACCGACGGGAGGCTCCGCGGCGCGGGCAGGACGTCGGCGGTGCCCGCCAGCACCGCGGGCGGGAGGTCCTCGATGAGCGTGCGGGCGTGCAGCGGGTGACCGTGGGTGTGCCGCCAGAGGCGCTCGGCCGCCCCCGTCGAGCCCAGCGGGCGGCCCAGCCCGGCCGCGAGCTCCGAGATCTCCCCCGGGTCGAGGCCCTCGAGCCGCAGCCGGCGCACGGCCTCCCCCGACGCGGGCAGCCGCTCCCACCACGCCTCGCCCGTCTCCTCCCCCGGGTGCCGGACGCCGGCGAGCACCAGCACCCGGTCGTGGCGCAGCCGGCGCAGCGCGAACACCAGGGCGCGCACCGAGGGCTGGTCGGCCCACTGCAGGTCGTCGAGCACGACGAGCACCGGCTCCTCGCCGGGCAGGGCCCCCAGCGCCCCGAGGAGGTCGGCGCCGACGGCGAGCGGGTCGGCGCGCGGCGCGCGGTCGGGCCGCAGCAGCGGGAAGCGGTCGACGACGTCGGCCGGCAGGCCCGCGACGAGCTGGTCGAGCACGCCGTGCGCGAGCCCCGACTCCGCGGCGTCACCGGTCGCGGTGAGCACGCACGCGGCCGTCCGGTCGGCGGTCGCCCGCGTGAGGAACGCCGTCTTGCCCGCGCCGGCCTCGCCCTCCACCCACACCACGCCCGGGCGCCCCGCCCGCGCGTCCTCCCACGCGGCGTCGACCACGGCGAGCGGCCCGCGGCGTCCCACGAAGACCGGGGCGGCCACCCCGCGCCCCGGCCAAGCGGCGCCCGGGCGTGTCGTCATGCACCAGACGAGATCGCAGCGGTGGTCCCGTGTCCAGGAGCACTTCCGTGGGAGATCACGCCGTCGCTCTGCGTGCCCGGACCGGCTAGCGGCGGACGGAGAGCCCCACCCGCTGGAACTCCTTGAGGTCGGAGTAGCCGGTCTTGGCCATCGCGCGGCGCAGGGCCCCGAACAGGTTCATCGTGCCCGCACCCGAGCGGGCGGGGCCGGTGAGCACCGAGGCGAGGTCCGGCGCGGCGGTGGGCACGCGGGTGATCCCGCTGCGCGGGAGCGACGGGTGGGCGGCCGACGCCGTCCAGTACCAGCCGCCACCGGGTGCCTCCTCCGCCGCGGCCAGCTGCTCGCCGAGCATGACGGCGTCCGCGCCGCAGGCGATGGCCTTGGCGATGTCGCCCGAGCAGCCCATCCCGCCGTCGGCGATGACGTGGACGTAGCGCCCGCCGGTCTCGTCGAGGTAGTCGCGGCGCGCCGCGGCCGCGTCGACCAGCGCCGTCGCCATCGGGACGCCGATGCCCAGCACCGAGTCGGTCGACGTCGCGGCCGCCTGGCCGTAGCCGACGATCACGCCGGCCGCGCCGGTCCGCATGACGTGCATCGCGGTGCGGTAGTCGCCGACGCCCCCGGCCACGACCGGGATGTCGAGCGACTCGATGAAGTCCTCGAGGTCCAGCGGCGGCTCGCCGCCCTCGTCACCGTCCGGACCCACATGCTCCGCCGAGATGATCGTGCCCTGCACCAGCAGCACCTCGACGCCCGCCGCGAGCAGGGTGGGCGTCAGCTCCCGCGCGTGCTGCGGGCTGACGCGCGCAGCCACCGTCGCCCCGGCCGCGCGGACGCGCTCGAGCGCCTCGGTGAGCAGCGCCGGCTGCACGGGCGCGGCGTGCAGGCGCTGCAGCTCGGCGACGGCCTCGGCCGGGTCGGTGGCCGCCCGCGTCACCACCTCGGCGAGGGCCTTCTCCGCCTCGGCGTGACGGGCCCACAGGCCCTCGGCGTTGAGCACCCCCAGCCCGCCGAGCTCGCCGACGCGGGCGGCCGTGGCCGGGCTGACGACGGCGTCGGTGGGGTGGGTCAGCATCGGCAGCTCGAAGCGGTACGCGTCGAGCTGCCACGCCGTCGACACCGCCGACGACGAGCGCGTCCGCCGCGACGGGACGATGTCGAGGTCGTCGAAGACGTAGCTGCGCTGGGCGCTGCGGCCCCGACCGATCTCGACCTGCTCGCGCACGTGGAGCGCTCCCCTGTCCGGCTGGTGCTGCTAACGCGCCCCGTAGTTGGGGGCCTCGGCGGTCATCGTGACGTGGTGCGGGTGCGACTCCGCGAGCCCCGCCGCGGTGATCCGGACGAGGTGCGCGCGCTGCAGCTCCGCGATGGTCCGCGCGCCCGTGTAGCCCATCGCCGCCCGCAGTCCGCCGACGAGCTGGTGGGCCACCTGCGCGAGCGGCCCCCGGAAGGGTACGCGCCCCTCGACGCCCTCGGGCACCAGCTTGTCGTCGGAGAGGACGTCGTCCTGGAAGTAGCGGTCCTTGGAGTACGACCCCTGCTGCCCGCGGCTCTGCATCGCGCCCAGCGAGCCCATGCCGCGGTAGGTCTTGAACTGCTTGCCGTCGAGCAGCACGAGGTCGCCCGGCGTCTCGGCGGTGCCCGCGAGCAGGGAGCCGAGCATGACCGTCCCCGCGCCGGTGGCGAGCGCCTTGGCGATGTCGCCCGACGACTGCAGGCCGCCGTCGCCGATCACCGGCACGCCGGCCGGGGTGGCCGCGGCGGCCGCCTCGTGGATCGCGGTGATCTGCGGGACGCCGACGCCGGCGATGACGCGCGTGGTGCAGATCGAGCCCGGGCCGACGCCGACCTTGACCGCGTCGGCGCCCGCGTCGACCAGCGCCTGGGCGCCCGCCCGCGTCGCGACGTTGCCGCCGACGACCTCGACCCGCTCGCCGAGCTCCTGCTTGAGCTTCGCCACCATCGCCGTGACCGCCCGCGAGTGCCCGTGCGCGGTGTCGACGACGAGCACGTCCACCCCGGCGTCGACCAGCCCCATCGCGCGCGTCCAGGCGTCGTCGCCGACGCCCACGGCCGCGCCGCACAGCAGGCGGCCGTCGGGGTCCTTGGTGGCCAGGGGGTACTGCTCGGTCTTGACGAAGTCCTTGACGGTGATGAGGCCCCGGAGGATCCCCGCGCCGTCGACCAGCGGCAGCTTCTCGATCTTGCGCCGGCGCAGCAGGCCGAGCGCGGCCTCCGCCGTGACGCCGACCTGGGCGGTGACGAGGTCCTCGGAGGTCATGACGTCGCGCACCCGGCGCGAGTGGTCGACCTCGAAGCGCATGTCGCGGTTGGTGATGATGCCGACGAGGCGCCCGACCTCGTCGACCACCGGCAGGCCCGAGATCCGGAACTTGGCGCACAGCGCGTCGACCTGGGCCAACGTGTCGTCCGGCGAGCACGTCACGGGGTCGGTGACCATGCCCGCCTCGGAGCGCTTGACCACCTCGACCTGCGCGGCCTGCGCGTCCGCCGGGAGGTTGCGGTGCAGCACGCCCATGCCGCCCTGGCGCGCCATCGCGATGGCCATCCGCGACTCGGTGACGGTGTCCATCGCGGAGCTGACCAGCGGCACCCGCAGCGTGACCCGGCGCGTGAGGCGCGCCGACGTGTCGGCCTCCGAGGGCACGACGTCCGACTCACCGGGCAGGAGCATGACGTCGTCGAAGGTGAGGCCGAGCAACGCGAACTTCTCGGGCAGACCGGGCTCCGTCAGCACCATGACGACAATCGTAGTCCGGCCCCGGGAGTGGTCCCCCGGGCGCGCGGACCGCCGCTGGGTGACGCGCGCCGCCACCCGGGTAAATTGCTGGTCGTGGCCTACGAAGCGCTGCCGCCCGACCCGTTCGCGGGAGACCCCGCGGACCCTGCCCGCGCGCTCGGAGGACCGGACGACACCGCCGCCGACGACGCGCCCCTCGACGACGCCGAGCGCGAGGAGGTCGTGGCGGACCTCGGCGACCTCGCGGTCTTCGAGGCCCTCCTCGCCCCGCGCGGCGTCCGTGGCGTGGTGGTCGACTGCGAGGACTGCTCCGAGCAGCACTACCACGACTGGGACCTGCTGCGGGCGAGCCTGCAGCAGCTCCTCGACGAGGGGCACATGCGCCCGCACGAGCCCCCGTTCGACCCGGACCCCTCGGCCTACGTCACCTGGGAGTACTGCCGCGGCTTCGCCGATGCGACGCTCGCGGAGTAGCCCGCACCTCCGCGCTCACGCACGAACGGCCCGGTCCCCTCGCGGGGGCCGGGCCGTTTCGGCGTGCGGTGGGTCAGTTCGGCGGTGTCGTCGATCCGGGAGCCGGGGACGTCGGGCCGGTCGGCGGCTCGTCGGCGCCGCGCGTGTCGGCGTCGGCCGGGGACTGCGGCTCCGCCGGCGAGGCCGGGTCCTGCTGCGCCGGCGGTGTCGCCGGGCTGGGCGTGGTCGCGTTGTCCGACGTCTGGCTCGCGTCCGGGGACGTCGGGTCCGCGGTGGGCGACGACGAGCTGCCCGACGACTGGCCGGTGGACGGGGTCGGGTCGTTCTCGATGGACGTCTGGACCCGGTCGCGCTCCTTGACCAGCGGCGCCTGCTGCTCCGGCGCCACCTGCGGGATGGCGACGTTCGCCTGGGCCAGCTCGTTGCGGGCCTGGTTGACGTCGCCGCGCGCGAGGGCGCCGTTGGCCGCCTCGATCCGGTTGCGGACCTCCTCCACGCGCTCGACGTTCTGCGCGCGCTCGGAGAAGAAGACCTTGGAGACGCCCCACAGCGTGTCGCCCGGCATCGCGCCGTGCACCGCGACCGTCAGCCCCGCACAGGCGACGGCGGCCGCGACGGCGGCGATGGCGAACGGCATGCGCCGGCGGGCGCGCGAGCGCAGCCGGTCCCGGCTCTCGTGGCCGGCCGCGACGGCGTCGGCCGCCTCGTCCAGCGACACGAGCTCAGGCATCGGATCGGCCTCGATGTCGGCGCGCCAGGCGGCGAGGATCGCCGCGAGACGGTCGTCGTCGGTGCCGCCGAAGCCGTAGCCGTCGGGGTCACCCGCTGCACCGGCACCGCCGGCGAGCGCGTCGATCAGGGCGTCGTCGGCCCGGACCGCCGCGAGGTCGACAGGGCCGTCGACGAGGTCACCCTCGGACCCGCCCGACGCCCGGTGGCCGCCCACTCAACTCACCTCTTCCGAGATCGCGGACACCGCGGTCCGCAACTTTGACAACGCCCGGTGCTGGGCCACCCGCACCGCTCCGGGGGTGGACTCGACCGCTTCCGCGGTTTCCTCCGCCGACAGTCCAACGACGACACGCAGCACGAGGATTTCCCTCTGTTTGGGCGGCAGCGTGTCGAGCAGTTGACCCATCTGGACGGACAGCGCTCCGTTGAGTGCCCGCTGCTCGGGGCCGTCCCGGGGATCGAGCTCCTCCGGGAGCTCCTCCACCGGCTCGGACCGGCTGCGCGCCACCGAGCGGTGCGCGTCGACGACCTTGTGGGCCGCGATGCCGTAGACGAAGGCGAGGAACGGGCGGCCCTGGTCGCGGTAGCCCGGCAGTGCGGTCAGCACGGCGAGACACACCTCCTGGGCCACGTCGTCGGCCGAGACCGACGACCGTTCCTGCCGGCCGATGCGCGCGCGGCAGTACCGCACGACCAGCGGCCGGATGATCGCGAGAACGCGGTTGAGGGCCGAGCGGTCGCCGTCGTTCGCGGCGGCCACCAGACCCTCGAGGTCGTTCCCTGACTCGGTCATCGCTGCGCGTGGCCCCGGTGTTACGCGGGGCGGTGGCTCCGGACGCAGGGTCTGCGGCGCCACCGCCGGACGGCTCGGCGTTCCGGCCGCGCTGACGGGACCGGGCGCCGATGTGGTCAGGTCAGCGTAGCGGGCACGCTCCGCACCCGGCACGGGGCGGAACGTGTTCGCCCGATCTGGCGCACGCCACCGGTCCGCGGCGCGGTGGACCGCGCGCGGGATACCGATGACCGGCGTCGGGGCGTCGTCGGCGTGCACTCCGCGGGTGCCGTCGACGTGTCCCCCCGGACGGCCGTCGCGGGACGCGGTCAGGAGACCAGGCCCCGTCGGAAGCCGTGCGCGACGGCCTGCGCACGGTCGCGCACGCCCAGCTTGCGGAAGAGGCGCCGGGCGTGGGTCTTGACGGTGTCCTCGGAGAGGTAGAGCTCGCGGCCGATCTGGCCGTTGCTCTTACCCTGGGCCATGCCGCGCAGCACCTGCAGCTCGCGCTCGGTGAGCTGGACGCCCGAGTCGGCCGGCGTGCGGGGGGCGGGCACCGAGGTGCTGGCCAGAGTGTGCGCGAGGGCGGCGACCAGCTCGGGCCGCGAGGCGTCCCAGCGCAGGTAGCCGCGGGCACCGCCGGCGATGGCCGCGGCGATGCTGCCGGAGTCGTCCGGGGCGCCGAAGACGATGACGTTGGCCTGCGGGTGGGCCGCCACCAGGCGGCGGGTGGCCTCGACGCCGGTGGGCACGGCGCGCTGGGTGCCGACGAGCACCACGTCGACGGTCTGGCGCGAGAAGCGGGTGAGCAGCTCGTCGCCGTGGGCGACGCAGTCGATGCGGTGGACTCCCGGGACCGCGGACATCACCCTGGTGAGGCCTTCACGGACGCTGCGACGATCGTCGCAGATCAGGACCGTGGTCACGGGAGCTCCTTTCTGCAGCGACCCTGCAGCTGTTGAGCGAGCACTCTCCCCCATCGGCACCTGGGCGGGCGAACTTGACCCGCCGGCCGGGGCCGATTCGTGGGGACGTGCCGCCTGGTCGCGCGCAGCACCCGGGTCGCGTCCGCGGTCCAGTCGCCGCTCGACGTGCCGGTTCATGCGCTCTCCTCACCACGGGCGCAGGGGGTCTACGCCGACTGACGTACCGGGGGCCTCCACGGCCGGTGGGCGTCGGCCGGTGCGGTGACCGGCCGGGTGGCGACCCCTCCCCCTGTTCAACGTGCGGGCGACCCTACGGTGACGACCGGAGATCCACCGGATACGACCGCCCGGCGACACCTCCGTGTACTCCGCGTGCGGGGAATGATCACGGATCGGAGCCGAATCGGCAAGCACCCCGACATGTAGGCGGCCGCCCGCGGGACCCCCGGAGCGCCGAACGGTGCGAGATGGCGCACGTCGCATGTCCTGGACGCGTTGTCCACAACCGCCATAAGGTCCACCACGGTGGTCGCGGTCCGCGCGGAGGTGCGCACCGAGGGTGACGACCACATCGTGATGTGGAGGTGGCGCATGGCCGACGTCCGCCGGCTTCCCGGTCCGAACGCCGACATCTGGGACTGGCAGCGCCTCGGCGCCTGCCGCGGCATGGACAGCGCGTTCTTCTTCCACCCCGACGGCGAGCGCGGGCCGGCCCGCGCGCACCGCGAGCGCCGCGCGAAGGCCGTGTGCCGCGACTGCCCGGTGGTCGAGCCGTGCCGGCGCCACGCCATCGCCGCCGGCGAGCCCTACGGCATCTGGGGCGGCATGTCGGAGTCCGAGCGCGTCGCCGCCGCGACGGGCCGCCCCCGCCGCTGACGCCCGCCCGACCCCGCCTCTGGACGAACGAACGGCGCCCTCGCTGCTGGCGAAGCAGCGAGGGCGCCGTTCGTGTCTCGAGGGGACGGGCGACCGGCCCCTCACCCACCGCCGGGCGGGCTAGTGCCCGTGGCCGTGCCCGTGGCCGTGGCCACCGGCGGCGGCCGGCTCCTCGTCCTCGGGCTTGTCGACGACGGCGCTCTCGGTCGTCAGGACCATGCGCGCGATCGAGGTGGCGTTCTCCAGCGCGGAGCGCGTCACCTTGACCGGGTCGATGATCCCGGCGGCCATGAGGTCGCCGTAGGTCTCGCTCGCGGCGTCGTAGCCCGACTCCCAGCCGGACTCCGCGACGCGGGCCGCGACGACGCTGCCCTCGAGGCCCGCGTTGCGCGCGATGGCGCGCAGCGGGGCGGACAGGGCCCGGCGGACCAGGCGCACACCCGTGGCCTCGTCGCCGGTGCGCCCGAGGTCACCCTCGAGCTCGGCCGCGGCGTGCAGCAGCGCGCTGCCGCCGCCGGGGACGATGCCCTCCTCCACCGCCGCGCGGGTGGCGGCGATGGCGTCCTCGATGCGGTGCTTGCGCTCCTTCATCTCGGTCTCGGTGGCGGCACCGACCTTGATGACGGCGACGCCGCCGGCGAGCTTCGCGAGCCGCTCCTGGAGCTTCTCGCGGTCCCAGTCCGAGTCGGTCTCGTCGATCTCGCGCCGGATCTGGGCGACGCGGGCGTCCGTGGCCTCCTTGGCGCCGCCGCCCTCGACGAGGGTGGTGGCGTCCTTGGTGATCACGGCACGGCGCGCGGAGCCGAGCACCTCGGGACCGACCTCGGCCAGCTTGATGCCGACCTCGGGGTTGACCACCGTCGCGCCCGTGGCGGCCGCGAGGTCGTCCAGGAACGCCTTGCGGCGGTCGCCGAAGAACGGCGCCTTGACCGCGGCGACGCGGACGGTCTTGCGGATGGAGTTCACCACGAGGGTCGACAGGGCCTCGGCCTCGACGTCCTCGGCGACGATGAGCAGCGGCTTGCCGGACTCGACGACCTTCTCCAGCAGCGGGAGCAGGTCGGCGATCGCGCTGATCTTCTCGCGGTGCAGGAGGATCTGGGCGTCCTCGAGCACCGCCTCCATGGAGTCGTTGTCGGTGACGAAGTAGGGCGAGATGTAGCCCTTGTCGAACTGGAGACCCTCGGTGATCTCCAGCTCGGTCGCCAGCGTCGAGGCCTCCTCGACGGTGATGACGCCGTCCTCGCCGACCTTCTCCATGGCCTCGCCGATGAGGTCGCCGATCGTCTGGTCGCGCGAGGCGACCGCGCCGACGGCGGCGATGCCCTGGCGGCCGTTCACCGGGGTGGCCCGCTCGCGCAGGATCTCGGTGACCTTCTCGGTGGCGGCGACCATGCCGGCGCCGAGCGCCGTCGGGTTCGCGCCGGCCGCCAGGTTGCGCAGACCCTCGGAGACGAGGGCCTGGGCGAGCACGGTGGCCGTCGTGGTGCCGTCGCCGGCCACGTCGTTCGTCTTGGTGGCGACGTTCTTCGCCAGCTGCGCGCCGAGGTTCTCGAACGGGTCGTCGAGCTCGATCTCGCGGGCGATGGTGACGCCGTCGTTGGTGATCGTGGGACCACCGAACTTCTTCTCCAGCACGACGTGGCGCCCTCGCGGTCCGAGGGTCACTACGACCGCGCCGGCGAGCTGGTCCACGCCGCGCTCGAGCGCACGGCGGGCGGTCTCGTCGAAGGTGATCTGCTTGGGCACTGAAGTCCTTCCTGGTCCGCGGAGACGCCGCCGCCCCGGTGCCCCGTGGGGCCACCGGGGCGGCGGACGTCGGTGCGCGGGGGTCCTAGTTGACGACCGCCAGCACGTCGCGGGAGGAGAGGATCAGGTAGTCCTCGCCGTTGTACTTGACCTCGGTGCCGCCGTACTTCGAGAAGATGACGACGTCACCCACCGCGACGTCGAGCGGGATGCGGTTCCCGTTGTCGTCCACGCGGCCCGGGCCCACGGCCAGGACCTTGCCCTCCTGGGGCTTCTCCTTGGCCGTGTCGGGGATGACGATGCCGGACGCGGTCGTGGTCTCGGCCTCGCTGGCCTGCACCACGAGCTTGTCCTCGAGCGGCTTGATGTTCACGCTGGCCACGTCGGTGACCTCCACCTGTCTGGGGTCGGGGCGGTTCGGGCCGCCTGTCTCGGCTCCACGGCGCCGGCGGGCCTCCCCGTCGTCGCGGGTGCCGGGGCGGCTCCGACGCCGTGCTGTTTGGCACTCTAGCGCCGAGAGTGCCAGGCCATCAACGAGGGGCGTCCGGCGTGTGTTCGCCCTGCGGGAACCGGCGCATCGTGTGGGCGTCGGCCCCCGACGCGTAGTACCGCCGGCGGGTGCTGATCACCGTGAAGCCGGTGGCCGCGTACAGCCGCTGCGCGGGGACGTTGTCGGTCCTGACCTCGAGGAACGTGGTCGCGCCGATCCCGTCCGCCGCGGCCAGCAGCGCGTCCAGCAGGGCCCGCCCGAGGCCCCGACCCTGGTACGCCGGGTCCACCCCGATGGTGTGGATCTCGGCCTCGGCCTGCTGCCCCAGCCGCCCCGGCAGCAGGGCCACGCCGCCGTAGCCGACCAGGGCCGCTCCGTCGCGGGCGGCGAGGTAGTGGTGGCCGGCGCGCAGCTCCTCGCGGAACGCCCGCGCGCTCCACGGGTCGTCGCCGGGGAAGAGGATCGCCTCCAGCTCGGCGCAGCGGTCGGCGTCGTCGGGGGTCAGGGCGTCGAGCGTGACGGTCACGAGGTGCGGGTCACGGCCTTCGGCGCCCCCGGCGGCACGGCGTCCGGGCGCCGCAGGTAGAGCGGCACGAGCGGGCCGGGGACGGTGCCCGCGCGCAGGGCCGGCGCGGCCACCGCGACCAGACCGGCCGGCGTCGGCCCGGGCACGCCCGCGGGCGCCCCGACCTGCTCGGCGGCGTCGCCGAGCACCGCGTCGACCGGCCCGAGGTCGCCGTCGGGGCCGAGGCGGGCGGCGAGGTCGGCGGGGCGGGTCACCTCGGGGCCGTGGGTGCGGACGCCGTCGGCCACGAGGCTCCAGTAGACCTCGCGGCGGCGGGCGTCGGTCACCACCAGCAGTCGTCCGTCGTGGCCCGCGGCGACCGCGTCGTGGGTCGGGACGCCGTGCACCGGCAGGCCGAGGGCGTCGCCCATCGCGGCCGCGGTGACCAGCCCGACCCGCAGGCCGGTGAACGGCCCCGGCCCGAGGCCGGCGACGACGGCGTCGAGGTCGCGACGGGTGCGCCCGGCCTCGGCGAGCGCCTCGGCGATCGCCGGCGCCAGCAGCTCCGCGTGGGCCCGGGCGCCCTCGCCGTCACGGGCGGCGAGGGTGACGGGGCCACCCTCGCCGAGTTCCACCACGCCGGCGGTGATGCGGGCGGTGGCGGTGTCGAGGGCCAGGACGAGCACGTCGCGGGAGCCTACGGAGCCACCAGGCGGGCCGGACCGCGCAGGTCGGCCACCCGCGTCTCGTCCGGGCCGGAGCGGTCCAGCCGCACCAGCAGCGGCTCCCCCGCGAGGTGCTCGGCCACGCCCTCGCCCCACTCGATCACCACGGCGGCCCGGGTCAGGTCCGTGTCGAGGTCCAGGTCGTCGAGCTGCGCGGCGACCTCGGCCGGGTCGGGCGTCGGCGCGGTGCCCACGCCGAGCCGGTAGGCGTCGACGTGCACGAGCACGACGCCGCGCCCGCCCAGCGCCGCCGGCAGCGACGGGTGCTCGCGGGCGATGACGAACGTCGGGGACGTCACCGGGCCCTCCACCCCGAGACCCTCGCCGATCCCCGCCGCCAGGCAGGTCTTGCCGGCGCCGAGGGGGCCGGCGAGCACGACGAGGTCGCCGGGCTCCAGCCGCAGGCCGATGTCGCGCCCGAGCGCGGTGGTGTCCGCCGGGGTCGGCAGCACGACACGGCGGTCGGTGAGGACGGAGCCGGCCATCAGGCGCGACGCCGCGGGCGGCGCAGGCCGCGGCGCGGTCGGTCGGTGGTCGCCGAGCGCCCGGGGCGCAGGCGGCGCAGGACCTTGCTGCGGTGGGTGCACCGGCGCAGCAGCTCCAGCAGCGCGGCATCGAACTCCCCGGGCTGCTCCATCATCGCCATGTGCCCGGCACCCTCGAGCGGCAGGAGCTCGGCCTGCGGGATCTCGGCGGCGATGAGCTCGGAGTGCTCGTAGGGGATCATCCGGTCACGCGTGCCGCCCGCGACGAGCACCTCGCACTGCGTGAGCCCGGCCAGTGCCGCGCGCCGGTCGTGGGTGGAGAGCGTGTTGGCGAACGACGTCAGGGCGTCCAGCGGGGTCGCGGCGATCGTGCGGTCCACGAGGTTGACCAGCGCCGGGTCGGTGCTGCGGTCGCCGAACGACAGCGCCTGCACGCACGCCCAGATGACGTTGCCCAGGCCGCGGCGCACGCGGTCGGCGAACGCCGGCTGCCAGTGCGCCACCCGTCCCAGCACGTTGACCGTCGGGTTGCGGTGGGAGAGGACGGCCTGCTTGAGCCCGCCGGCCATGACGTCGCCGGCCGAGGTGGAGACGAGCGCGACCCCGACGATCCGCTCGGTGAACAGCTTGGGGTGGCGCTCGGCCAGCGCCATGATCGTCATCCCGCCCATCGAGTGCCCGACGAGCACGATCGGGCCCTCGGGGACGCAGGTCCGCAGGATCGCGTCGAGGTCGGCGCCGAGCTGGGCGATCGTGCACGACCGCGCACTGGCCTGGCCCGAACGGCCGTGGCGGCGCTGGTCGTAGAGCACGGTGCGCACCGCGGGCTCGGTGAGCTCGGAGAGCATGCGGCGCTGGAAGTGCCAGCACTTGCGGTCGAGCGCGAAGCCGTGGACGAGCACGACGGTCAGCTCGGGCGTCGCGCCCGGGGTGACCGGGTCGACCTCCTCGACCGACAGCCGCACACCGTCGTCGGCGGCGACCGACGACTCGCGCCCGGGCGGCACCATGCCCAGCCGCGAGGGATGGGCCTTCTCCTCCTCGGAGAGCTCCGCCCGCTGGCGCAGGACCCGCGAGCGCGCCCGGCCGGCCCCGACGGCGCCGGCGGCGGCCGCGCCGCCGATCACCGCGCCGGCCACGGCCCCCGCGACCCCGGTCGGGGAGATGCGGTGCTCGGTCACGGCCGCGTCCAGACCGTGCGTGTCACCCGCGGCCGGCACCCGACCCCGGTGACGACCTCGTAGTGGATGGTGTCGAGCCAGCGGGCCCACTCCAGCGCGGTCGGCTCCCCGGCGTCGCCGGGGCCGAACAGGAGGACCTCGTCGCCCGGCGCGACCGCGGGAACGTCGCCGTCGGCCGGGCCGAGGTCGACGACCACCTGGTCCATGCACACACGGCCCACGACCGGTCGGCGCCGACCGGCCAGCTGCACCGTCATCGTCCCTCCGAGCCGTCGCGGGACACCGTCGGCGTACCCCGTCGGCACCAGTGCCAGCACCCGGTCGTCAGGGGCCACCCACTCGTGCCCGTAGGACACACCTTCCCCGGCGGCGATCCGTTTGACCAGCGCCACGCGCGTGCGGAAGGTCATCACCGGTCGCAGGCCGTGGTGGTCCGGGGCCTCGAGCGGGTCGAGCCCGTAGACGGCGATGCCCGGCCGGACGAGGTCGAGGTGCAGGTCCGGACGGGTGAGGGTGGCCGCGGAGTTCGCCAGGTGGCGCCACGGCCGCGGACCGCCGAGCCGGGTCGCGGCGGCCCGCCAGGCGTCGTCGAGGCGCCGGGCCTGGACGTCGATCGTCGGGTGCGCGGGGGCGTCGGCGTGGGCGAGGTGCGACCACACGGCCGCGACCTCCACCTCGCCGGCGGCCCGCGCCGCCTCGACGGCCTCGAGGAGGTCGCCCCAGTCGCCCGGCGGGCAGCCGTTGCGGCTGAGCCCCGTGTCGATCTTGAGGTGGATCCGGGCCGGGCGGCCGGCCCGCCCCGCGCCGGCGACGACCCCGTCGAGCTCGGCGCGGGAGGAGACGCCGAGGTCGACCCCGTCGGCCACGGCGGGGGCGAAGTCCTCGTCGGGCAGGTGCAGCCACGACAGGACGGGCGCGTCGATCCCGCCCGCGCGCAGCTCGGCCGCCTCCTCGAGGGTGCAGACGCCGAGCCAGGTGGCGCCGCTCGCCAGGGCGGTGCGGGCGACGTCGACGGCGCCGTGGCCGTAGCCGTCGGCCTTGACCACGGCCATCGTCGCGGCGCCCGAGGCACGGGCGAGCGCGCTGAGCAGGGCGACGTTGTGGGCCAGGGCATCGTGGTCGATGCGGGCCTCGACGCGGGGGCCGGTGCGCGTGCCGGTGGTCACCGGATCGCCCCCCGGACCTCGCGGATCGCGCGCGGCAGCGCGGCCTGGACGTGCGACGCGGGCACCGGGGACCCGGGGCCGTCGGCCGCGCCGGCGCCGACGTCGGCGGCCCGGGCGTGCACGAACGCGGCGCAGCCGCCGGCCCACCACGGGTCGAGGCCGGCGGCGAGCAGGGCACCCGCGACGCCGGAGAGCACGTCGCCGGAGCCCGCGGTGGCGAGCCAGGCGCTGCCGGCGGGGTGCACGAGGACGCGGCCGTCGGGGTCGGCGACGACGGTGGCGTTGCCCTTGAGCAGCACGGTGACGCCGAGGTCGGCGGCGGCGCGGCGGGCGGAGTCCACGCGGTCGTCGGTGAGCTGCGCGACGCGGCCGAACTCGCCGGCGTGCGGGGTGATGAGCACGGGGTGGCCTGCGGCCTTCTCGCGCAGCTCGGCGTGCTGGCCGAGCAGGGTCACGGCGTCGGCATCGGCGAGCACCGGCAGGCCGGCGTCGAGGACCTCGGCGAGCGTGCCCGCGCCGGCGTCGTCGGTGCCCAGGCCCGGGCCGACCACCCACGCCTGGACGCGCCCGGCCTCGCCGACCGTGTCGGTGGCGACGACCTCGGGCCAGGCGGCCCGGACCTCGTGAGCGGCGCTGCCGGCGTAGCGGACCATGCCGCTGGTGGCCAGCGCGGCGGCGCCGGAGGCGAGCACGGCCGCCCCGGGGTAGGTCGCCGAGCCGGCGGCGACGCCGACCACGCCCTGGGTGTACTTGTCGTCGCCCGGCCCGGGCACCGGCCAGCGCTCCCCCACGTCGGCGGCGTCGAGCACCTGGACGGGGGCGGGCGGCAGCTCCGGGCCCAGCCCGATGTCGACCAGCGTGACCGGGCCGCAGCGGGGCGCGGCGAGCACGTGGACCGGCTTGCGGGCGCCGAAGGTGACGGTGGCCGCCGCGTCCACGAACTCGTCCCCGGGGACACCGGTGAGCGGGTCGATGCCGCTCGGGGTGTCGACGGCGAGCACCGGGACGCCGGCGACCGCCGCGGCGCGCGCGAGCGTCGCCGCCTCGGGGCGCAGGCCCCCGCGGGCGCCGGTGCCGACGATCGCGTCGAGCACGAGGTCGGCGCCGTCGACCGCCGCGACGCCGTGCTCGACGTCGCTGAGCGTGCGGCCCTTCTGCCGCCGCAGGGCGGCGAGGCCTGCGGGGTGGGCGCGGTCGGGGCTCAGCAGCACCGCGGTGACGGCGACGCCGCGGCGGCGCAGCTCGTAGCCGGCCCACAGCCCGTCGCCGCCGTTGTTGCCGGCGCCGGCGAGCACCACCACGCGGCACCCGGCCACCCCGCCCGTACGGCGCTCCAGCTCGGCCAGCGCCACCTGCGCGACGCCCCGGGCCGCACGGCGCATGAGCGCGCCCTCGGGGGTGCGCGCCAGCACCGGCTCCTCGGCCGCGCGCACCTGCTCGGGCGTCCAGACGCCGTACACCCCGGCTGCCTCCTCCGTCGTACGTGCGTGATCTTTCGAGCTATAGCTCAGAAGATCACGCACGTACCCCTACTCGACCGTGACGGACTTCGCGAGGTTGCGGGGCTTGTCGACGTCGTAGCCGCGGGCACGGGCGACCTCGGCCGCGAAGACCTGCAGCGGGATGCTCGCGACCAGCGGCTGGAGCAGCGTCGACACCGCGGGCACCTCGATGAGGTGCTCGGCGAACGGCCGCACCGTCTCGTCGCCCTCCTCGGCGACGACGATCGTGCGGGCGCCGCGGGCCTGGATCTCGCGGATGTTGCTGAGCAGCTTCTGGTGCAGGATCGCGCGGCCCTTCGGCGAGGGCATGACGACGACCACCGGCAGGTCCTGCTCGATCAGCGCGATCGGGCCGTGCTTGAGCTCGCCGGCCGCGAAACCCTCGGCGTGCATGTAGGCGAGCTCCTTGAGCTTAAGCGCGCCCTCCAGGGCCACCGGGAAGCCGACGTGGCGCCCCAGGAAGAGCACCGCCTTCGACCCCGCCAGGTCACGGGCCAGCGCGCGGGTCGGCTCGACGACCGCCTCGAGCACCCGCGCCACCGCGTCGGCGCTCGACTCCAGCTCGGCGTACTCGCGGGCGACCTCGTCGGCGTACTTCGTGCCGAACACCTGCGCGAGCGCCAGCCCCACCAGGTAGCAGGCCACGACCTGCGCGGTGAACGTCTTCGTCGCCGCGACGCCGACCTCCGGGCCGGCGTGGGTGTAGAGCACGGCGTCGGACTCGCGCGGGATCTGGGCGCCGTTGGTGTTGCAGATGGCCAGCACCCGGGCCTTCTGCTCGCGGGCGTGCCGGACGGCCTCGAGGGTGTCCGCCGTCTCGCCGGACTGGGAGATCGCGACGACGAGCGTCGAGCGGTCCAGCACCGGGTCGCGGTAGCGGAACTCGCTGGCCACCTCGACCTCGACGGGGATGCGGCACCAGTGCTCGATCGCGTACTTCGCCAGCAGCCCCGCGTGGTACGCCGTGCCGCAGGCGACGACGAACACCTTGTCGACGTCGCGCAGCTCCTGGTCGGACAGGCGCTGCTCGTCGAGCACGACCCGGCCGTCGACCAGGTGCCCGCGCAGGGTGTCGGCCAGCGACACCGGCTGCTCCTCGATCTCCTTCAGCATGAAGAAGTCGTGGCCGCCCTTCTCGGCGGCGGCGATGTCCCAGTCGACGTGGAAGGGCCGGGTGCGGGCGACGTCCCCGTGGAAGTCGGTGACCACCGCGCCCTCGCGGGTCAGGGTGACGATCTGGTCCTGGCCGAGCTCGACGGCGTCGCGGGTGTGGTCGATGAACGCCGCGACGTCCGACGCGACGAACATCTCCCCCTGCCCGACGCCCACCACCAGCGGCGACGAGCGGCGCGCCGCGACGATCTCGTCGGGCCGGTCGGCGTGGGTGAAGACCAGCGTGAACGCGCCCTCGAGCCGGGCCACGACGGCGCGGACGGCGGCGGTCAGCCCCGAGTCCGGGTCGGCGTCGAACGCCCGCCCGACGAGGTGCGCCGCGACCTCGGTGTCGGTGTCGCTCGCGAGCTCCACGCCGTCGGCCTCGAGCTCGGCGCGCAGCGCGGCGAAGTTCTCGATGATCCCGTTGTGGACGACGGCCAGCCGGCCGGTCGCGTCGCGGTGCGGGTGGGCGTTGCGGTCGGTCGGCGGGCCGTGGGTGGCCCAGCGGGTGTGGCCCATGCCGGCCGTCCCCGTCCCGTCCCCGTCGGGCAGCACCGCCACCAGGTTGGCCAGCGGACCGGCCGCCCGGTGCACCTCCAGGCCACCCTTGCCGTCCGCCACGGCGACGCCGGCGGAGTCGTAGCCGCGGTACTCCAGACGTCGCAACCCGTTGACGAGGACCTCCTGGGCCCCGCGCCAGCCGACGTATCCCACGATCCCGCACACGGCCGCCAGGGTAACGAGGGCGCTCCGGCGTCCCGGGCGCCCGCCGGTCCGGGCGTCACCACCCGGGGTCACGACGGGCCGTGCCCGCCCGGCTCCGCTAGGTTCCCCGGCCATGGCGAGCGTGATCCCGGGGAAGGCACTGGCGCCGAAGGCGCTGGTCGCCGAGCTGTCCCGGCCCGGCCCGTACCCGGTCCTGCGGGGCGAGCTGGCCCTGGTGGGGCTGCCCGGCGTCGTGTTCACCCCCGAGTCGGGCGCGGGCCTGCCCGCCGTCGCGTTCGGCCACGACTGGCTGCAGCCGGCCGCCCGCTATCTCGGGCTGCTGCGCCACCTCGCGTCGTGGGGCATCGTCGCCGCGGCGCCCGACACCCAGCGTGGGCCGTTCGGCTCCCACCGGGCCCTGGCCCACGACCTGCGCACGGCGCTCGAGGTCTGCTCCGGGGTCCGCCTCGGCGGCACCGCGCGCGGGGCGGCGGTCAGCGTCGACCCCGGCCGCCTCGGCGTCGCCGGGCACGGGATGGGCGCGGGGTCCGCGGTGTTGGCCGCGGCCGTCCCGGCCGCCGACACCCAGGTCCAGGCCGTGGGCGAGCCGTACTGGGAGGTCGGTCGCGGCGTCGCCGTCCAGGCCGTCGCCACCGTCGCGCTCACCGACACCCGCCCCTCGGCGGTCGAGGCCGCCCGCGCCGTGCACCTGCCCGGCCTGCACCTGGCGTTCGGCAAGGACCTCGTCTCGCCGCCCGCCGCCGGCGCCGAGCTGCTCGACACGGCGTGGGCGGGCGAGTCCTCGCTGCGCACGCTGAAGAAGGCCACGCACCTCGGCCTGCTCGAGGGCCGGCACTGGTCGGACGTGCTGCTCGACGGCAAGGGCGAGAACGCCACCCGCACGCTGGTGCGCGCCCTGCTCACGGGCTTCCTGCTGCACCGCCTGAACGGCGACGGGCGCTACGCCGCGGCGTTCGACGGCGGGGTCAAGGGGACGGAGGTCCGGACCTCGGAGGCGGGCCACCGCCTGGAGGACTGACCGGGGGACCGAGCGGCCCCGCGGCCGCCAGGCGCTCGCGCACGCGGGCGCCCGCCTCCCGGCCCGCGGCCCGGCTGCGGGCGGCGGCGCCGAGGAACAGGCGCAGCCGCTCCTCGAGGTCGGCCGCCCACGCCCGCAACGGCCGCTCGACGCCCGGGTCGGTGCGCACCGCCGCGAGCATCGCGTCCACCTGCGCCGGGTGCAGGCCGCCCACCGGGTCGGCCGGGCGCACCGCGGCCGCGCCGGCCGCGAGGTCGCGCACCGCGGCCGCGACCTGTCCCGCCGCGGTGTCGACGACGTCGGCGGTGTCGCCCAGCTCGCCCACCAGGCCGTGCGCCGAGCGCGCGAGGGCCGACACCCGCCGCTGCACCGCGTCCGCCGACGGCCCCGCCCACGTGTCCCACAGCGGCCCGAGGTCCTCGGCGGTGTCCACGTGCTGGCGGCGCACGACGTCGGCGGCCTCGCGCAGCGCGTCGGCCTGCTCGGCGAGGGCGACCGGGTCGGGAAGCTCCCGGGCCTGCGCGCCCGCGCGGGCGACGGTGGCCGGGTCGGTGTCCGGCCCGGCGGGGACACCGCGCCAGCGCGGCGGCAGGGCGGCCCAGCGGGCGAGGTGGGCGGTGAGGACCCCGACGGCCGCGTCGACCGCCGCCAGGAGGGCGGGACGGCTCGGCCCGCCGACGTCGACCGGACCGGCCGCGGGCACGAGCCGCAGCGGCCGGTCGGGCCCGGTCACCCGACGCTGCGCGGCACGCCGCGCGGCCCGGTGTCGTCGGACCCCGGCTCCGTCTCGCTCGTCGTGCGGTCCGCACCGGCGGCGGCGAGGTGCTCGGCGAGGTCGCCGACCCGGCCCGCGTGGGCGCGCAGCAGGGCGACCGCCGACAGCGTGCCGGCGTCGTCCCCGGCCGCGTCGGCGCCGAGACGGTCGGCGAGACGGTGCAGGTCGCGCGCCCGGCCGGTGACCGCCTCGACGACCTCGGGGAGCTCCGGGGGCGGGCCGTCGGGACGCGGGTCGCTGCCGTCGCCGGCGTCGGCGCCGTCGATGCCGAGCTGGGCGAGGAGGTCGTCGAACCGGGCGGGGCCGTGGGCGGGCGGGACCGAGTCCATCCGCGTCCTCCGCGTCCGGCCCGCGCTGTGGCGGGGCACCACCGATGCCGACGTCCCGCCGCGACGCGGGACCACCGTCAGGTTAACGCGTGGCGACCCCGCCAGGGGCCGGAACCCGGTACCGCCCCGCCCTGATACGTCGATCGGCGGGACGCCCGCGCCCAGCGCGGCCACGGTCCGTCGCCACCCGGTCGCGCACGGTGCGACAGGAGTACCGCAGGGGGTGCGGGGCGGTCAGCGGACGCCGGAGACCAGGCCCGCCAGACGGTCCGCGACCTCGCCCGCGACGCCCTCGGTCGGGGCCTCGACCATGACGCGCACGAGCTGCTCGGTGCCCGACGGGCGCAGGAGCACGCGGCCCCGGCCGGCCAGCTCGGCCTCGGCGCGGGCGACGGCTTCGGCGACCTCGGGCGACGACCCGACGGCCGCCTTGTCCGCCACCGGCACGTTGACCAGCACCTGCGGGAGCCGGGTCATCGCCGCCGCGAGGTCGGCGAGGGGGCGCCCGCTCTGCGCCATGCGCGCCATGAGCCGCAGCGCGGTGAGCAGGCCGTCCCCGGTGGTGGCGTGGGCCGGGAGTACGACGTGCCCGGACTGCTCGCCGCCCAGGGAGAAGCCGCCGGCGCGGAGCTCCTCGAGCACGTACCGGTCGCCCACCGCGGTGGTGCGCAGGCTGACGCCGGCGTCGGCCATCGCGAGGTGCAGCCCGAGGTTGCTCATCACCGTCACGACGAGGGTGCCCTCGGCGAGCTCGCCGCGCTCCTGCATGTCGAGCGCGAGGACCGCGAGGATCTGGTCGCCGTCGACGACGCTGCCGTCCGCGGCCACGGCGAGGCAGCGGTCGGCGTCGCCGTCGTGCGCGATGCCGAGGTCCGCGCCGTGCTCGACCACGGCGCGCGTGAGCGCCTCCATGTGCGTGGAGCCGACGCCGTCGTTGATGTTCCAGCCGTCCGGCTCGGCGTGCAGCGCGGTGACCCGCGCGCCCGCGGCCGCGTACGCCCGCGGGGCGGCGGCCGACGCGGCGCCGTGCGCGCAGTCCACGACCACGTGCAGGCCGTCCAGCGGCGTCGGCGTCGCCTCCGCGAGGTGGGCGACGTAGCGATCGAGCGCGTCGGGCACGTCCCGCACGCGCCCGATGTCGCGGCCGGTGGGCCGCGGGGCCGCGCCGACGGGCGTGCCGTCCTGTCCGGCACGCACGTGCGCCTCGATCTCGTCCTCGACGGCGTCGGGCAGCTTGTGCCCGCCCGCGGCGAAGAGCTTGATGCCGTTGTCGGGCATCGGGTTGTGCGACGCCGAGATCATGACGCCGAGGTCGGCATCGAGCCGATCGGTCAGGAACGCCACGGCCGGCGTCGGCAGCACGCCGACGCGCAGCACGTCGGCTCCCGCGGCGCTCAGACCGGCGGTGACCGCCGCCTCGAGCATCTCGCCGCTGGCCCGCGGGTCCCGACCCACGATCGCCAACGGGCGGGAGTCCGCACCCCGCCGACCGCCGGCCCGGGCGTGCTCGGCGAGCACGCCCGCGGCCGCCGCGGAGACCGCGGTCGCCAGCTCGGGCGAGAGGTCGGCGTTCGCGAGCCCCCGGACACCATCGGTGCCGAAGAGCCGCGCCATCAGCGCTTCGAGTACTGCGGAGCCTTCCGGGCCTTCTTGAGGCCGTACTTCTTGCGCTCCGTGGCCCGCGGGTCGCGGGTCAGGAAGCCGGCCTTCTTGAGGCCCGGGCGGTCGTCGGGGTCGACCTCGACGAGGGCCCGCGCCAGGCCGAGGCGCAGGGCACCGGCCTGGCCGGAGGTGCCGCCGCCGGTGAGGGTGGCGTGCACGTCGAACTGCTCGGTGCGCTCGGTGGTCACCAGCGGCTCACGGATGAGCTGCTGGTGCACCTTGTTCGGGAAGTACTCCTCGAACGCCTTGCCGTTGCAGACGATGCGCCCGGTGCCGGACACGAGGCGCACGCGCACGATCGCCGACTTGCGGCGACCCACGGTCTGCACGGGGCGGTCGATCGAGGCGAACACCGGCGCGGGCGCCGCGTCGCCGAAGACGTCGCCGTCCTCGCCGGCGCCGTCGGCGTCCTCGTCGGAACCGTCGACGGTCACGTCGGCGACAACGTCGTCACCGGCGTCGTCGGTGGCGGACACGGGCGTCCCGCCGACGGCGGCCTCGGCGCCCTCGGGCAGGTCCGCGGCCTCCGCCAGGGTCTGCGCCGCGTCGTTGTCGGTGACCTCGGGCAGGTCGGTCGGCTCGTCGGGGCTGGTCACTGGCTCACCTGTCGAATCTCGTACGGCACCGGCTTCTGCGCGGCGTGGGGGTGCTCGGGGCCCGCGTAGACCTTGAGCTTGCTGGCCATCGCCCGGCCCAGCCGGTTCTTCGGGAGCATGCCCTTGACGGCCTTCTCGACCAGCCGCGCCGGGAAGCGCTCGAGCTCCTCGCCGACCGTGCGGGCCCGCAGGCCGCCTGGGTAGCCACTGTGGTGGTAGACGAAGCGGTCGTCGCGCTTGCCGCCCGTGAGGGCGACCTTCTCCGCGTTCACGATGATCACGAAGTCACCGGTGTCGACGTGCGGCGCGTACGTGGGCTTGTGCTTGCCCCGCAGCAGCTGGGCGCTCTGGCTGGCCAGGCGCCCGAGCACGATGTCGGACGCGTCGATGACGTGCCAGGCGCGATCGATGTCGCCTGGCTTCGGACTGAACGTGCGCACGGAAGCTACCTCGTCACGGACGGCTGGACGGAACGGCTCGGGCCGCAGGGCGGTCGAGTGCGGTCGAGCAGGCGCGGGGCGTGCACCGCGCAACGATCCTCCAGGGTACGCGTCCCCTCGTCGCGGACGCCGACCACCCCCTGGAGGGCCCCGGCCTAGCGCGCGAAGGAGCGGCGGATCGCGTCCTCGGTCTCCTGCGCGCCCTGGTTGAAGCCCGCCGTGGTGGTGCGCAGCGCGTCGAGCTGGCCCTCGATGGACGTCCACGCCGCCTTCAGCTCCTGGTTGCGGGCCTGGCACTCGGCGGCCGCGGCGCCGTCCCAGACCTGGAGCTCGGCGATGGTGCGGTCGAGGTCGGCGATGTGCCCCTCGATCGACGCGCGCAGCGTCTGCATGTTGCTGACCGCGGCGTCGATGGTCGCGAAGTCGACCCGGATACGGCTCTCGGCCATGGTTCCTCCTACGGGGAGTCGGTGCGGGGGATCAGAGGAACCGGCCGAGGCCGCCGGCCTGGCCCGTGCCGGTGTCGACGCCGTGGAACGCCCGGGCCCCGCGGTCCTGGTCGGACTCGAGGAGACCGGCGCTGCGGTTGACCTTGCTCGCGATGGCGTCCAGCGCCTGGTTCATCCGCATGGCGTCGCGGTCCCAGGTGGCCATCGTGGTGCCGAACGCGGTGGCCGCGGCGCCCTGCCACTCCTGCCCGGCGAGCGTGGAGAGCTGCTGGCGCAGGCGCGCGAGGTCGGCCTCCATGGTCGTGTGGATGGTGCTGATCTGCTGCGCGACGCTCTGCATGGTCGCGGTGTCGGTGCTGAAACGGCCGCCGGTCATGCGCATCCCCTCCCGGTGACGGAGCCCGGTCCGGGGCTCGCTGACTCCGACGAGCATGACGACCGGCCGCGGGGCGTGGTGGCCGTTTCGCGACATCCGTCGCCGCCCGGCTCAGCCCGCGGGGGTGAGCGTCTCCACGACCTGCGCGCAGGCGGCGAGGACGCGGCGGGCCTCGGCGTCGTCGGTGCCGTGGCGGCACCCGACGCTGACCATCGAGGGTGCCGACACCACCACGAACCAGTCGACGCGCACGCCCGGGGCGGGGTCCTGGCGGTAGCGGGCGACGTCGCGGTCACCGAACTCCGCCCGCGGGTCGTAGTCCGACACCGGGTCGCCCGCGGCGCGCGCCGCCTCGTACTGGGCCGCGAGCTGCCCGCGGGCCCGCTCGGGATCGGCCGCCGCGGCCGGGTCGAGCGGGTTCTCCTGGACCGCGACGAGGTCGGTGCCGCGCGGCGCGCCCGCGGGGCGCAGCAGGATCCGGCGCGCGGCCGCGTCGCCGCCGGCCGTGACCCACCCGAGCGGCGCCACGAACGCCTGCCCGCCCACGACCGTCGGCGTCCCCGACTCGCCCCGCTGCGCGCGCCCGCCGAGCACGACCTCGGCGGGGAGCCCGGCCACGGCCAGCAGCGCCG
>NZ_BAABHO010000077.1:0-24119 GCF_039542135.1 Actinomycetospora chlora | reverse complement strand
CCCTGCCTCGCGGGCGGGTCGCGACGGCGGTCGCCGGGGCGGGCCGTCGTCGCGGCCCGGGTCGTGCGCCTGCCCGGCGGCGAGGCGGTCGTCGCGGCCGGGCGCCGCGTCCGCGACCGCGCCGTCCTCTACCTCGACGGCCCCCACCCCGAGACGCTGACGGCGGCCGCGCTGCGCTGGCGCCGCCTGCGCCGCAGCGCCTACGCGGGCCTCGCGGCGATGGCGGCGACCCCGGTGCTGTGCCTGGTCCTGGGCTGGGTGTTCATCTCGGTGCCGGGCGCCGACGACGCGGTGGAGAGCCAGCTCAACACCGTCTCGTTCTCCGACGGCACCGTGCTCGCCCGCATCGCCCCCGGTGAGCAGGGCAACCGGCAGAAGGTCGACGTCAACCAGGTGCCGCCGCCGGTGCGCTTCGCCGTGCTCTCGGCCGAGGACCGCAGCTTCTACTCGAACAGCGGCTTCGACGTGCAGGGCTTCGGCCGCGCGGTGTGGAAGAACCTCACCGGCGGCAGCGGCGGCGGGTCGACGATCACGCAGCAGTACGTCAAGAACGCCATGGTGGGCGACGAGTACTCGCTGGTGCGCAAGTACAAGGAGCTCATCATCTCCTTGAAGATCTCCCAGGAGCGTTCGAAGGACGAGATCCTGGGGGACTACCTCAACTCGATCTACTTCGGCCGCGGCGCCTACGGCATCCAGGCGGCGTCGCAGGCCTACTTCGGGCGCCCGGTGGAGACGCTCTCGCCGGCCGAGGGCGCGCTGCTCGCCGGCGTCATCCAGGCGCCGTCGCGCTGGGACCCCGCCCAGAACCCGGACGACGCCCTGCGGCGCTGGAACTACGTCATGGACGGCATGGTCACCCAGGGCTGGCTGCCGGCGCCCGACCGCGCCACCGCGCAGTTCCCGGCGACCATCCCGCCGCGGCGCGTCACCGGGGGAGTCCCGGACGACGACCGCGGCCACATCTACAGCGCCGTCCGCGACGAGCTGCGCACCCTCGGCATCGACGAGGACGCGCTGCTCACGCAGGGCCTGCAGATCCAGACGACCATCGCGCCCCAGGCCCAGCGCGAGGCGGCGGAGGCGAACCGCCGGCAGATGCGCGGCCAGCCCACCAACCTGCGCAGCGCGACGGTCTCGATCGACCCGCGCACCGGCGGCATCCTGGCCTACTACGGCGGCGACAACGGCTCGGGACTGGACTACGCCCGCGTCGAGAAGCAGGCCGGCTCGACGTTCAAGCCGTTCGTGCTGCTCGCGGCCCTGCAGCACGACCCGCCCATCGGCATCTCCACCGAGTTCGACGGGCGCTCGGTGCCGGGCCATACGGTGCGCAACGTCGACGGCGCCGACTGCGCGAACTGCAGCCTCAAGCGGGCGATGACGCTGTCGAACAACGTCGTCTACACCGCGCTCGGCAACCGCGTCGGCCCCCAGGCCGTGGCCGCGGCGGCGCGGCAGGCCGGCGTCACGCAGCCGATGGAGAACCCGAACTCCGGCATCGCGCTGGGCAACCAGGAGACGACGGCGGTCGACCTCGCCTCGGCGTACGCGACGTTCGCCAACGAGGGCGTCTACCACCGGCCGCACCTCGTGCAGCGCGTGACGACGGCCGACGGCGACGTCCTCTACGACCAGACCACCGATCCCGGCGAACAGCGCATCGACCCGCGGGTGGCGCGCAACGTCACCGAGGCCATGCGCGACGTGCCCGAGTACGACGGGGTGTCGCTGTCGGGCGGGCGGCAGTCGGCGGGCAAGACGGGCACGGTCCAGTCGCACGTCGAGGACCAGAACAACGACGCCTGGATGACCGGCTACACGCCCGGGGCGTCCACCGCGGTGTGGGTGGGCACCGACGACAACACGCCGATCCGGACCACCGACGGCCGGCCGGTGTACGGCCACGGGCTCCCGAGCGAGATCTGGAAGTCGTTCATGGACGACGCCCTCGAGAGCGCCCCGCGGCAGACGTTCGGACCGTTCACCCCGGTCGCCGGCACCGACCCCGGCGACACGTCGGGCCACGGTGACTCCTCGTCGCCCACGCCGTCGAGCACGACCGCGGCGGCCCCGCGCTCGACCGCGGCACCGACCTCGACGACGACCCCGCCCGCGGAGGCGGTGCCGCCCGACCAGCCGGGCGGGCAGGCCGGCGAGGCGGCCCCGGCCGGCCAGGGCGAGGGCCAGCAGCCGGCCGGGGAACCGGCCGGGGGCGGCGACGCCGCGCCGGCCCGGCAGCCCGGTGACGGCGACGCCGGTTAGCCGCCGTCGACGAGGGTGAAGTCGGCGTCGTCGAAGCCGGGGCTGACGACGCAGGTGACGAGCACCTCGGCGTCCGCGCCCGGCGCGGGCGCCGCGCGCTGCCACACACCGCCGGGTACCAGCGCCGTGGCGACCTGACCGTCCTCGACCCGGTCGCCGAGGACGACCGGCACCTCCTCGGCGGGAGCGTCGCCGTCGCCGCCGAGCCACAGCGAGAGCGCCGGCCCGCGGTGCCAGCACCACAGCTCGTCGGAGCGCACCCGGTGCCAGCGCGACTCCTCGCCGGGGGCGAGGACGTAGTGGATCGCCGTGGCGCTGGCCCGCGGGCCGGGGTAGCCGGGAGGGGTCAGCGTCGCGCCGGTGGTCCAGGTGCGGCGGAACCAGCCGCCCTCGGGGTGCGGCGCGAGGTCGAGGAGCCGCGCGAGCGGCGGGGTCACGCCGTCATGTCCAGCGAGGCCACGACCTTCGCCGGGTGCAGGCGCACGACGAGCTCGCCGGGCACGCCGTTGCGCCTCCCGAACTCCTCGGCGCGCTCGGGCCCCATGTAGCGCCGGCCGAGCTCGGTGGCGGTCCGCACGAGCTCCTCGGGGTCCTCCGAGAGCGTCACCGAGCCCTGGACCTGCACGAACGCGAACGGTGGCCGCTCGAGGTCGACGCAGAGCACGACGCGCGGGTCGCGGGCGAAGGCGCGGCCCTTGGCCGTGTCCCTGCCGGTGTTGAACACGATCGTCCCGTCCTCGACGAGGAACCAGATCGGCGCGACCAGCGGCCGGCCGTCCTTCGCCGTCCAGCCGACCTTGCCGGTGCGGGTGCCCTCGCGCAGGAAGGCCAGGATGTCGGGGTCGCTCAGGTCCGCCATGGTCCGAGCCTAGGGGTGCCCGCGACCGGTGATCCGCGTCCAGTCGGCGGGGGTGTTGACGCCACGGCCGGACGCCAGGTCCGGGTCGTGGGCGGCGACGTCGGGGTCGGCGAGCAGCGCCTCCGGGGAGAGCTCGACGACCCGGCTCGCCGCGGCCAGCGCGCCGGTGCGGCGCTCACCGCGGGCGAGGAGGTCGTCGGCGCGGGCCGCGAGGCCGGTCGCGTAGGCGGCGAGCAGCGGCTGGCGGTGGCCGTCCAGGACGGGCAGGGCGATCTCGGCGGGCAGGACGAGGCGGGCGACGACGGCGCGCACCACGGCGGGGTGCAGGTGCGGCAGGTCGACGGCGGCGGCGAAGGCGGCCGTCTCGCCGTCGCCGGCGGCGGCGTGCAGGCCGGTCGCGAGGCCGCGCAGCGGGCCGTCGTCGGCGACGGGGTCGTGCACCACCCGTGCCCGGTCGCGCCACGGCGCGCCCGCGGCCTCCGGGGGCAGCGCCCGGACGCCGTCGGCGGCCCCGACCACGAGCAGGGGGCCGTCGACGGCGGCGGCCAGCACGCCCAGGACGTGGCCCAGCAGGGTGGTGCCGTCCCGGCGCAGCGCGGCCTTGTCCGTGCCCATCCGCCGGGACCGGCCCCCGGCCAGCACGATGCCGGCGGTCACAGCGCCCTCGTCCCGGGTGACGCAGGCGACCGGTTCGACGGACGGGGGCCCGGACACCCGATCCGTGACACGACGACGTGTGACCGGAGGTGCGCACGATGATCGGCAGCAGGGAGCGCCGGACCCACGAGCCGGAGGACGCCCGTCGCGGCTGGGTCAACCCGACACCGGCGGACACCGACGAGGCCGCGCTGGACCGCGCCATGGCCTCGGCCGAGCGCGCGGTCGCGATGGGCACCGCCACGGAGGACCAGCGCACGCGGGTCGGCCGCATGGAGGAGGCGCGCTCGCACGAGCAGCGCCGGGCCGCCTTCCGCCGGGACAACTGACCGGCTCACGGCAGCACCATCACGACCAGCGGCAGCGTGACCAGCGAGAGCACCGTGGTGAGCACGACCACCGCGGTGCTCTCGCGGTACCAGGTCCGGTACTGCGCGGTGAGGACGAACACCGTCGCGGCGTCGGGCAGCGCGGCCATGACGACGAGCACCGCGGCCCACGGCGCGGGGATGCCCAGCAGGACCACCGCGGCGACGGCGAGCGCGGGCATCACCACCAGCTTCACCATCACCGCCGCGCCGATCGGCACCCACGACGACCGCGACGATCCGCGCAGCGCACCGACGGCGCCGCGCAGGAGGATGCCGAGCGCGAACAGCCCGCCGGGGGCGGCCAGGTCGCCGAGCATCTCGATCGTCGTCGCCACCGGGCGCGGCAGCGGGAGGTGCAGCAGCGCGACCGCGACGCCCGTCGCGATGCCGACGACCACCGGGTTGCCCAGCACGCGGCGGGCGAGCAGCAGGGGCAGCGCCACCGCGCCCTCCTCGCCCCGCCCGCGGCCGGAGACCGTGACGGCGACGAGGAACACCGAGATCGCGAGCGCGGTGTGCAGCGTCGAGGTCAGCGAGGCGGCGAACGCCGTCGTCGGTCCGAGCACCGCGACCGTCAGCGGGATCCCGAGGTAGCCGACGTTGCCCCACCCGGCGACGAGGCCGACGGCGTGCGCCTCGAGCGTCGGGGCGCGCGCGAGCCGTGCGGCCGCCCAGCCGAGGGCGTAGGCGACGAGCACGACGGCGACCGACCCGACGAGCGCGGACCACGGCACGCCCGCGGAGAGGTCGGCCGGGGCGACCGAGGTGAAGATCAGCGCCGGCAGCGCGACCCAGTAGACGAGGTCGTTGAGCACCGTGGCCGTGCGCTCGCCGAAGCGCTCGAAGCGTCCGGCGAGCGCCCCGACGGCGATGACCGCGAAGACCGGCAGGATGCGGCCCAGCAGCTCACCCACGGTGCTCGCCCCTCACCGTGAGCAGCGTACGAGCGTCGTCAGCCCGCCGGGGCCGGAGACGCGGTGGCGCCGACCACGACGGCGTCGACCGCCCGTTCCAGGACGGTGAACAGCGGCGTCCCGGCCGGGCCGACCGGCAGCCCGGGGTACGAGCGGTGCGCGCCGGAGAACCAGCCGTCGCGGAAGACGCGGACGTCCAGGTTCTCCGTGGCGCAGATCGGGTCGCCCGGCGCGCAGACCTCGTAGACCCGCCCGTCGTAGACGTCGAGCTCGCGGGTGGGTCGCGGGCCGAGGACGCCCCGGCCAGGGGTGTCGAGGAGGTTGGTCGCCCGCGGGTCGCGGCGCGGGCTGCCGAGCATGACGGCGCCGTCGATGCGGTCGGGCGTCAGCGCGATCGTGTGGTTGGCCGCGCGGTGCACGACGTCGGAGACGACGTCGGCGCCCTGGCTGTAGCCGACGAGCGTGATCGTGGTGTCCGGGCAGCGGGCGGCGAGGTCGCCCGCATCGCGGGCGAGCCGGTCGGCCCCGCGCTGCTCGCTCGCGAGGTAGAACACCGGGCGGTCGAGCGACGCGGGGTAGGGGACGTAGCGCACGGACAGCGCGTCCCCCCAGCGGTCGGCCAGGGGGCCGGTGAGCCCGGCGAGCAGGCCGTGCGCCGCGGCGGGGTCGGCGTCCTCCGACGTCTCGCCGGTGCCGGGCACGGCGAACAGCGCCACCGGCGGGCAGGCGGGGGCGGCCGCGGCGGCCGGGGCCGCGAGGAGCGAGACGCCCAGCAGGGCCGCGAGCGCGAGCACGACGCGCCGCACCGCCCCCGTCGTCACCGGGTCATCGTGACGTACGGGTCCGTCCCGCGTCACCACGGAGCGTGACACGTGGGGCTGACAGATCGGTCCGGTTCTGCGAGCGTGCCCGGTTGACGAGCCCCTCGGCGGCGATGCCGGAGCCGGGGTGGCGTGCGGAGACCAGGAGGACTCGCGTGAGCATCCCGTCCGATCTCGACATCGCGCAGGCGGCGACGCTGCAGCCCATGGACGACGTGGCCCGGCAGATGGACCTGCCGACCGAGCTCCTCGAGCGCCACGGCAGCGACGTCGCCAAGATCGAGCTGGACGCGATCGAGGCGATGGCGGACCGGCCGCGCGCGAAGTACGTCGTCGTGACGGCCATCACCCCGACTCCGCTGGGTGAGGGCAAGACGACCACGACGGTCGGGCTGGGGCAGGCCTTCTCGCACATCGGCAAGCGCGGGGTCGTTGCGATCCGCCAGCCGTCGATGGGACCCACGTTCGGCATCAAGGGCGGCGCCGCGGGCGGGGGCTACTCGCAGGTCGTGCCGATGGAGAAGTTCAACCTCCACCTCACCGGCGACTTCCACGCCGTCACGAGCGCCCACAACATGCTCTCCGCGGTGCTGGACAACCACCTCTACCAGGGCAACGCCGCGGGCCTGGACCCGTACCGCGTCACGTGGCGGCGCGTGCTCGACGTCAACGACCGTGCGCTGCGCAACGTCGTCACCGGCCTCGGCGGGCGGATGGACGGGGTGCCGCGCGAGTCGGGCTTCGACATCACGTCGGCCTCCGAGGTGATGGCGGTGCTCGCGCTGTCCAACGACCTGCCCGAGCTGCGCGCGCGGCTCGGGCGGATCGTCGTCGGCTACACGCGCGACGGGGACGCGGTCACCGCCGAGGACATCCACGGCGCCGGGGCGATGGCGGCGCTGATGCGCGACGCGCTCAAGCCGAACCTCATGCAGACGCTGGAGAACACGCCGGTGCTCGTGCACGCCGGCCCGTTCGGCAACATCGCGCACGGCAACTCCTCGATCGTCGCCGACCGCATCGGCATCCACGGCGGCGACTACCTCGTCACCGAGGCCGGCTTCGGCGCGGACATGGGCGCCGAGCGCTTCTTCAACATCAAGTGCCGGGCGTCGGGGATGACGCCGGACGCGGCCGTCGTGGTGGCCACGGTGCGGGCGCTCAAGGCGCACTCCGGCAACCACCGGATCGTCGCGGGCAAGGAGCTGCCGCCGGCGCTGCTCGAGGAGAACCCCGACGAGGTCCACGCCGGCGGGGCGAACCTGCGCAAGCAGATCGAGAACATGCGCATCCACGGCGTCTCGCCGGTGGTCTGCATCAACGCGTTCCCCACCGACCACGACTCCGAGCACCGCGCCATCCGCGAGATCGCCGAGTCGATGGGCGCCCGGGTCGCGGTGTCGACGCACTTCGCCGACGGCGGGCGCGGCGCCGCCGAGCTCGCGGAGGCCGTCGCCGAGGCGGCGGACGAGCCGAGCCACTTCCAGCTGCTCTACCCCGACGACGCCTCCCTGCGCGAGAAGATCGAGACGGTGGCGACCAAGGTCTACGGCGCCGACGGCGTCGACTACGCGCCCGCGGCGACCTCGTCGATCGACCTCTACGAGCGCAACGGTTTCGGGAACCTGCCGGTGTGCATCGCGAAGACCCACCTGTCGATCTCGTCCGACCCGAAGCTCCTCGGCGCGCCCACGGGCTGGCGGATGCCGGTGCGCGAGGTCCGCGCCTCGGTCGGCGCCGGGTTCATCTACCCGATCTGCGGCGACATGCGGACGATGCCGGGCCTGGGCAAGAACCCGGCCGCCCACCACATCGACGTCAAGCCCGACGGCACGATCGTGGGGCTCTTCTGACGGCCTACGTGAGCGGATTTCGGGGCTGTGGCCCCGAAGTCCGCTCACAGGGGGGTGGGCGGTGAGCCGGCCGCTGGGGGAGCTGTCGGTCGGGCGGTTCGGGGAGGTCCTCGCCGCGAAGGGCCCGGGGCCCGCGGCCGGGTCGAGTGCCGCGGTGACCGCCTCGCTCGCCGCCGGGCTCGCCACCAAGGTCGCGAAGGCCACCGCCGACCGCGAGGCCGTGGAGGAGCTCGACCTGCTCCGCGCGCGGGCGCTGCGCCTGGCCGACGACGACGTCGAGGCCTACGCCGGGTTCCTCGAGGCCCGGAAGAAGCCAGGCGGGGGACCCGCGGCCGCCGAGGCGATCGTCCAGGTGCCCTCCGACGTCGTGACGGTCGCGGTGCGCGTCGCCGAGCTGGCCGCCCTGCTCGCCGAGTCCGGCCCGGACGCGCTGACCGGCGACGCCGTCACCGCGGTGTTCCTGGCCGCGGCGGCGGCGGAGGCCGCGGCCATGCTGGTGGGGGCCAACATCGCCGACGCCGGGGAGCTCGCCGACCCCCGCGTCGAGGACGTCGAGGAGCGGGCCGGCCGGGCCCGGGCCCTCGCGGAGCGCCTCGTGTGAGCGGTCCGCCCTGGACCGTCGAGGTCACCCGCGGCGAGCTCGTCGAGTCGACCCACCGGGTGGCGCTGGTGGTCCTCGAGCCCGACGGGTCGGCGCTGCACGCCGGCGCGACGGAGGCGACGGTGCTGGCCCGCTCGGCGCTCAAGCCCGCCCAGGCGCTGGCGCTGCTGGAGGCCGGCGCGGAGCTCGACGACCGGGAGCTCGCCCTGGCCGCGGGGTCGCACTCCGGCGAGCCCGAGCACCTCGCCGTGGCGGCCGGGCTGCTCGCGCGGCTCGGGCTCGACGAGGAGGACCTGCGGTGCCCGCCGGCGCGCCCCCTGGGGCTCGCCGCCGACCACGCCTGGGGCACCCGGGAGCCCGCCCGCCTGGCCATGAACTGCTCGGGCAAGCACGCGGCGATGCTCGCCGCCTGCCTCGCCCGGGGCTGGCCGCGGGCGGGGTACCTCGCCGCGGAGCACCCGCTGCAGCGGCTCGTCCGGGCGACCCTCGAGCGGGTGGCGGGGCCGGTCCGGGGCGTCACCGTCGACGGCTGCGGCGCCCCGGCGTTCGCGACCGACCTCGTCGCGGTCGCCCGCCTCGGGCGGTCCCTGGTGTCCGCCGCGCCCGGCACACCGGAGCACCGGGTGGCCGCCGCGATGCTCACCCACCCCGACCTCGTGGCCGGCACCGACCGTCTCGACACCGTGCTCATGCAGGTGCTCCCGGGAGCGGTGTCGAAGGTCGGCGCCGAGGGCGTCCTGCTCGCCGTGCTGCCCGACGGCGCCGCGCTCGCCCTCAAGGTCGCCGACGGGGCCGGCCGCGCGGTCGGCCCCGTGCTGCTCGAGGTGCTCCGCCGGAGGGGTGCCGAGATCCCCGACGATCTGCGCATCGTGGCTGACCCGCCCGTACGAGGAGGGGGTCACCCGATCGGCGCTCACCGTGTGCGATCGTGAGCGCACTCATCGGGGTGAGGAGCGCGTGAAATGGGATCGTGTCTCGTGTTCGCGGGAGCGACGGACGCCCGGGAACGGCTCGTCGGTCACCTCTCGGCCGTGTTCGACGCGCTCCCCTGCGTCGACAACGTGCCCGACCTCGTCGCGGGCCTGGCCCCCGGTGGTGACGGCGGTGCCGGCGGTGCCGGTCGGGGCCCCGCCCCGGACGTCGTCCTCGTGGCCGCCGACGAGGGCAGCGCCTGGATGGAGGCGGTGCGCCAGGTGCGGCGCCACGCGTCCGAGACCCCGGTGCTCGTCGTGGGCGAGCCGCCCGCGGGCGGGCTGGAGGTCCTCGACCGCACGCCGGTCGACGCGGGCTGCGCCGGCGAGGACGAGCGCGCCGCCTGGGCACTGCGCCTCGGTGCCCGCGGGTTCCTGCGCGCGGGCGACCTCACCGACCCCAGCGTCCTGCCCGGCGCCCGCCCCGCCACCACCGAGCTCTCCGACCGCGAGATGGACGTGCTGCTCGGCATGACCGAGGGGCTGTCCAACGCCGAGATCGCCGCCGAGCTGGTGCTCGCCGAGGACACGGTGAAGACCCACGCCCGCCGCCTGTTCCGCAAGCTGGGCGCGGGCGACCGCGCCGACGCCGTCGCCCGCGGCTTCCGCCAGGGCCTGCTGCGCTGAGCCGTCCGGCCCACGAATGACGTCAGCGGCGTGGCGTCGCTGACGTCCAGTGTCCTTCTCGCCACTCGCTCAGGCGGGCCGGGAGCGTTGACGCGCCGGGTCCGGCGTGGTCGGCTTGCTCCTCGACGGACGCGGAGGAAGCCGGTGTGAATCCGGCGCGGTCCCGCCACTGTCACCGGGGAGCGGACCCCACCCAAGGCCACGGCCGGCACCACGCCGGCGGGAAGGCCGGGGCGAGCGCCGATCCGGGAGCCAGGAGACTCCGGCCGTCGCGAGCTGACGACATCGGGCGAGGAACCCGAGGAAGGCCGGCGACGATGCACGCACCCGTGACCCCGCACGCCCGCACCCACCCGCCGGTGACCCGCACCCGGCGCCGTGAGGACCGCGTGCTCACCGACCTGCGCCGCGTGCTCGCCGGCGCCGGGCAGCTCCCGCTCGACCTGCTGGGGGACGGCCCGGTGCGCGACCGAGTCGAGGCCGCCGCCCGCGTCGACGCCCTCGCCCGCGAGCTCGTCGCCCGGATGCGCGGCGAGGGCTGGGCCGAGGGCGCGGCGCCCCGGGTGGTGACGTCGGTGCTCGCCGCGTCCGTGCCCGAGGCCGAGGCCGTGCTGCGGCGCGTGGCCCGCGGGCGCCGGTGAGCGCACCCCCCACGGAGGCCGGCTACGACCTCCACCACCACGGCGACGCCGAGGTCGGGCCCGGCCTGGTCGACCTCGCGGTCAACGTGCGGGCCGGCACCCCGCCGGACTGGTTGCGCGCGCGGATCGCCGCGAGCCTCGCCGACCTCGCCGCCTACCCGGACCCCGCCGCGGCGGTCGCCGCCGTCGCGGCCCGGCACGCCCGTCCGGAGGACGAGGTCGTGCCGACGGCGGGCGGCGCCGAGGGGTTCGTGCTGCTCGCGCGGGCCCTGCGCCCTCGGCACGCGGTCGTCGTGCACCCCCAGTTCACCGAGCCGGAGGCCGCCCTGCGCGCCGCCGGGCACGCGGTCGACCGGGTGGTCCTGACCGGCGACCTCACCCTGGACCCGGACGCCGTGCCCGACGACGCCGACCTCGTCGTCGTCGGCAACCCCACCAACCCGACATCGGTGCGCCACCCCGCCGGTCTGCTCGCGGAGCTCGCGCGTCCCGGGCGCACCCTCGTCGTCGACGAGGCCTTCGTCGACACCGCGCCCGGAGAGCCCGACGCCCTCGCCGGGCGCCGGGACCTGCCCGGGCTCGTCGTCCTGCGCAGCCTGACCAAGACGTGGGGCCTCGCCGGCCTGCGCGTCGGGTACGCGCTCGCGCCGGCCGACCTGGCGCAGCGGCTGCGGGCCGCCGCGCCGCCCTGGTCGGTGTCGACGCCGGCGCTCGTCGCCCTCGCCGCGTGCAGCACGCCCGCCGCCCGCGCCGAGGCCGACGCGGCCGCCCGGGCGATGGCGGACGACCGCGCGTACCTCCTCGGGGCCCTCGACGGCCTCGTCGAGGTCCGCGGCACCCCGGCCGCGAGCTTCGTGCTCGCCCGCACCCCCGGCCGCACCGACGTGCGCGCGCGGCTGCGCGAGCGGGGGCTGGCGGTGCGCCGCGGCGACACGTTCCCGGGGCTCGACGCCGAGCACGTCCGCATCGCCGTGCGCGCCCCGGAGATCACCGACCGGCTGGTGGCGGCGCTGCGCGAGGTCCTCCGATGAGCGCCCTGGAGCCCGGCGACCGCGACGCCCTGCACCGCGTCCTGCGCGCCCGCCGCGACGTGCGCACCGGCTTCGTCGACACGCCGGTCGACGACGCGCGCCTGCACCGCGTGCTCGCCGCCGCGCACACGGCCCCGAGCGTCGGGTTCTCCCAGCCCTGGGACTTCCTCGTGCTCCGCTCGGCGGAACTGCGCGCCGAGCTCGCCGGGCTCGCGCAGGAGCAGCGCCGCGCCTTCGCGGCGTCCCTGCCCGCGGCGCGGGCGCGGGCGTTCGCCGGACTGCGGGTGGAGGCGATCCGCGAGGCGCCGCTGGGGATCGTCGTCACCTGCGACCCGACGCGCGGCGGTCGGCACGTCCTCGGCCGGCACACCCAGCCCCGGATGGCCGCCCACTCCGTCGCCGGGGCCGTGCAGAACCTCTGGCTCGCGGCACGCGCCGAGGACCTCGGGGTGGGCTGGGTGAGCTTCTTCGACGAGCGCGAGCTGGCGCGCCGGCTGCACGAGCGGATCGGCATGCCCGAGCACCTCGAGGTCGTCGCGTACCTGTGCGTCGGGCACGTCGACGGGTTCGCCGACGCGCCCGAGCTCGAGACCGCCGGATGGGCCCGACGCCGGCCGCTGGCGTGGGCCGTGCACGACGAGACCTGGGGGCAGCACCACGTGGACCCGCTCGACGAGACCCTGGCCGCGATCGCGGAGATCGACCCGGCACCCGGCGCGGAGGCGGCCCGGGAGCACCTCACGCGCATGACGGTGCCGCCCGGCGCGCTGGGCGGCGTCGCCGGGATCGGCGTCCGGCTGGCCGGGCTCGCGGGCACCTGCCCACCGCCGCTGCCGGAGCCCGCCGTCGTGGCGGTCTTCGCCGGCGACCACGGCGTGCACGCCCGCGGCGTCACGCCCTGGCCGCAGGAGGTGACGACGCAGATGGTCGCGAACTTCCTGTCCGGCGGCGCCGCCGTCAACGCCTTCGCCGCGACCGTCGGCGCCGAGGTGCAGGTGGTCGACGTCGGGGTGGCCGCCGACCTCGAGCCCGCGCCGGGCCTGCTGCCGCGCAAGGTCCGCCGCGGCACCCGCGACATGACCGTCGAGCCCGCGATGACCGACGGCGAGGTCCGCGCAGCGGTGCACGCCGGCATCGAGACCGCCCGCGACCTGGTCGTCGCCGGCAACCGGCTGCTCGTCACCGGCGACATGGGCATCGCCAACACCACGGCGTCGGCGGCGCTCGTGGCCGCCTTCACCGGCGCGTCGGCCGAGGACGTCACCGGCCGCGGCACCGGCATCGACGACGCCACCCACGCCCGCAAGACCGCCGTGGTCGCCCAGGCGCTGGCGTGGCACGGGCTCACGGTTGCGAGCGAGGGGCACCCTCGCTCGAAACCGGCGGCCGAGGATTCCGGCGAGGGGCGCCCCTCGCCGCTCTACCCGAGCGAGGGTGCCCCTCGCTCACCAGCCGCGGCCGACCCGCTGCGCGCCCTCGCGGCGGTCGGGGGGCTCGAGCACGCGGCGCTCGCCGGCTTCCTGCTCGGCGCCGCGGCGCTGCGGACGCCGGTGGTGCTCGACGGTGTCGTGTCCGGGGCCGCGGCGCTCGTGGCCGCCGCGCTGGCGCCGACCGCGTCACACGCCTGGATCGCGGGTCACCGCTCGGTCGAACCGGCCCATACCCTGGCGCTGCAGCACCTGGGTCTGGCGCCCGCGCTCGACCTCGGGCTGCGGGTGGGCGAGGGCACCGGTGCCCTGCTCGCGGTGCCCGTGGTCACCGCGGCCGCCCGTGCCCTCGCCGACGTCGCCACCTTCGACGCCGCCGGGGTCACCGAGAAGAAGACCGAGCAGGAGGGCCCGTGAACGACACCGCACGCGTCTACCCGGTCGGCCTGCACCTGCGGGACCGCCGGGTCGTCGTGGTCGGCGGCGGGTCGGTGGCCCAGCGCCGGGTGGCCGGGCTGCACGAGGTCGGGGCGGACACGGTGGTGGTCAGCCCGCGCCTGACCACCGCGCTCGAGGCGCTCGCCGACTCCCGCGAGATCACCTGGCTGGCCCGCGCGTACGCGCCCGGCGACCTCGACGGCGCCTGGTACGCGGTGGCCGCCACCGACGACGCGACGGTCAACGCCGCCGTCGCCGCCGAGGCCGAGGCCGCCCGCGTGTTCTGCGTGCGCGCCGACGACGCCGAGGCGGGGACGGCCGTCACCCCGGCCGTCGGGCGCTACGACGACATCACCGTCGGCGTGCACGGCGGCGGCGACCCGCGCCGCGCCACCGGCGTGCGCGACGGCGCCGTCGAGGCCCTGCGCAGCGGGACGCTCTCCGACCGCCGGCACCGCGCGGTGCGCCCCGGCGTCGTCCTCGTGGGCGGCGGCCCGGGCGACCCCGGGCTGATCACCGTGCGCGGACGCCAGGCGCTCGCGCAGGCCGACGTCGTGGTCACCGACCGGCTCGCCCCGCAGCCCCTGCTCGACGAGCTGCCCCCGGACGTCACGGTCATCGACGCCTCCAAGCTGCCTCGCGGGCGCTACATGAGCCAGGACACGATCAACCAGGTGCTCGTCGACGAGGCGCTGGCCGGGCACCGGGTCGTGCGGCTCAAGGGCGGCGACCCCTTCGTCTTCGGCCGCGGCATGGAGGAGATCCAGGCCTGCGTGGCCGCGGGCGTCGAGGTCGAGGTGGTCCCCGGCATCACGAGCGCGATCGCGGTCCCGGCGCTCGCGGGCGTCCCGGTGACCCACCGCGGCGTGACCCACGAGTTCACCGTCGTCTCCGGTCACCTGCCGCCCGGGCACGCCCAGTCGCTCGTCGACTGGGACGCGCTCGGCCGCCTGCACGGCACGGTCGTGCTGCTCATGGCCGTGGAGAACATCGGCGCGATCACCGACGCGCTCGTCGCCGCCGGCCGCGACCCGGGCACGCCCGCCCTGGCGGTGCAGGAGGGCGGCCTGCCCGGCGAGGTGGTCACCCGGGCCACGCTCGCCAAGCTGCCCCACGCGATCACCGAGGCCGGGGTGCGCCCGCCGGCCGTCATCGTCATCGGGCCGGTCGCCGACCTCTAGGAGACCGCTGAAGAAGTGGGTGGTGGGCGGGGCGCCGCGGCAGTCGTGCTGTGGTCAGCACCGGTGGGTGCGACAAGAGGTCGCCCTCGCCCGGTGGGGTTGGTGGCCTGGGAGGGGCCTGATCGAGGTCCTGGGCTGTCGGTGTCAGGTGGTTCAGACGCTGGCGAGGGCCCAGCTCCCGTGGTCGAGGTGCAGGCCCAGACGGAGGAGTCGTCGCAGGTTGAGCGCGGCAACGCGGGTGTGCAGCCAGGCGTTGTTCTTGGTGACGCCGCGGTGGGGGACGCGCCGGTTGCCGTGGGTCAGCCAGGCGATGGAGCGTTCGACCATGGGCCGGTGACGCCGGTAGGCCTCGAGGTGCTCGGGGCTGGTCGCGCGGGCGCGGTGGGCGCGCTGCAGCGCGTGATGGGACCCGAGCTTGAGGGTGCGTCCGGCGGCGGCGGTGGTGCAGCGCTCGCGGAGCGGGCAGCCGCGGCAGAGGCTCTTGAAGCTCACGTGCCCGGTCCGGGCGACGGGTCGGGTGTGCCCGTTCGGGCAGGTCACGGTGCCCGCGGCCGGGTCGTGGGTGAAGTCGTCGAGGGTGAACCCGCCGGCGACGGCCGGTCGTAGCGGCCAGGGCTTGATCACCGCCCGGTGCCCGGCGACCTCGATCGCGGCGAGGGCGTCACCGCTGGCGTAGGCCGAGTCCGCCAACACCTCGACCTGCTCTGCGGCGGGGCCGGGGCCGGGGCCGGGGCCGGGGCCGGGGCCGGGGCCGGCCAGGCTCGGGTCGGCGGCGAGCAGGGCGACCCCGACGGTCGCGTCACTGTTGGCGGGGCCGGCGGCCCGGGTCAGCCCGGTGTTGGTGATCAATCCGGTGTCGGGTTCGACCACCACATGGGCCTTGAACCCGTCCTGGCGGCGCTCCCGGGACTTGTGGGCATGCCGGGTGTCGGGGTCGACCGTGGAGATCATCCGGTCCGGGGCGACCGTGGTCGCGATGCGCCAGCGGCCGTCGGTGCCATCGGAGCCCTCGGCGGGTTCGACATCCTGGCCGGCGACCAGCGCCAGCAGCGCCACCGCCTGGACGGCCTTCTCGTCGAGCCCCTCTGCGCCGGGGTGGCGGGCCTCGATCTCGGTGAGCACCGCGAGCGCGTCGTTGACCAGCGCCGAGACCAGCTCGTCCCGGGCCTGCGGGTCGTCCCAGGCGATCTGCGGCTTGCCCGGCTGGGCGTAGTCATGCCCGCTCGAGGTGACCGCGGTGACCATCTCGGCGCCGGCGGGGATCTCGCGCGCGACCCGGCGGATCGCGGCGATCAGCTGAGTGACGGTGTCCTGGCGAGCGACCGCATCGTCGAGGATGGTCGAGTCCAGCGCGCGGCGGGTCTTCCCGGTCACCGCCCCGATCTGGGCGATGACCTCGGCGACGGTCTCGAAGATGCGGTTCGGGCGCTCGGAGCCGGCCAGCCGGCGGCGCCAGTAGGTCAACGTCGACGGGTCGAACGCGGTGTCGGTGATCGCCAGCCCGCAGGCGGCCTTCCACCGCAGATCGAACGTCAGCGCCTCGACCGCTTCGCGGTCCGACAAGCCGTGCAGGGCTTGCAGGACCAGCACGGTGGCCACCACCTCCGGCGGCACACTCGGCCGGCCCCGACCACTCGGAAACAGATCGGTGAACAGCTCCGGCGGGAACAGCCGGGTGCGGTGAACGGCCAGGAACGCGAACACGCTGCCCGGCTTCAGCAGATGCCCGGCGACCGACTCCACATCCAGCAACTCACGCTGATCATCAGAGCGACCCTGCACCCGACAAGGATCCCAGCCCGACCACCGACCACCAGCGCCGACGCGCCTTCTTCAGCAGTCTCCTAGCGCGCGAGCTCCACGACCACCGCCCGGTGGTCCGAGACGCCCGTCGCGACCGCCCGGGCGTCGGCCACCGGCAGCGGCGCCGAGGCCAGCACGTGGTCGAACTGGATGCGCGGGCGCTCGGTGGGGAACGTCGGCGTGCGCACCAGCGGGTGCCACCCCCGCATCACCGCCCCCGCCAGCGGGCCGGGCATGTTGAGGTCGCCGAGCACCACCACGGGGCCGGGCAGGTCGCGCACCGCCCGGGCGAGCCGCGCGAGCTGCAGCAGGTTGAACCCGGGCGCGAACGACAGGTGGGTGGCGACGACCGTGCCGACCGGGGCCGGCGCCTCCAGGACGGCCGCGAGGGCGACCCGCGGCTCGTCGCGGACCAGCGCGGGCCGCCGGGCGTCGACGAGCAGCGGCAGCACGGCCGGCGAGGTCCCGAGCGGCACGGCGCGCCACGCCGCGACGGGGTGGCGGCTGACCAGCCCGATGCCGTAGGTCGGGTCGGCGCCGGGGACGTCGTCGGGGCGCACCGGACGCCACGCGACGCCCGGGGTGCCGACGACGGCGGGCAGGAAGCGCGCGTGGCGGGCGCCGAGCGCGGTTGCGGCCAGCGCGGTCTGGTCGACGCCGCCGGAGCGCGGCTGGTCGAGGTCGACCTCCTGCAGCGCGAGGACGTCCGCGTCGAGCCCGGCGACGGCGTCGTGGAGGCGGTCGGCGTGCACGGCGCCGTCGGCGGGCGTGCGCCCGTGCAGGAGGTTGAAGGTGGCGAGACGCATGATCACTCAGGGGGCGGGTGCCCCGACCGGTGCGGGCTGACACGACGGGCACCACCACACCTCGCGGGTGTAGGGCGCGCCGGACCCGGCCGCCGGGCGGAAGCGGATGAGCGTGCCGCAGCGCCGGCAGGGGCGGTTGGACCGGCCGGTGACCCAGTGGTTCTCCCCGCGTCGCTTCACGCCCGTGGTGGTCATGCCGGTGCCGTGGTCGAGGCTGTGGCGGATCATCCGCCGGGCGAGGTCGAGCAGCGGCGCCAGCTCGACGTCGCGCACCGGCGTCCAGGGCCAGAGCCCGCGCAGGAAGCACACCTCGACCGCCCACAGGTTGCCGAGCCCGGCGACGCCGCGCTGGTCGAGCAGGGCCTCGACGATCGGCCGGTCCGGGTCGCGGCCCAGCCGGGCCAGGGCCTCGTCCCGGTCGAACCGGTCCTGCGTGGCCGTCGGGACGCCGGCGAGGACGTCCGGGCCGAGGTGGCCGACGACCCGGTGCTCGTCACGGGTGCGCAGCAGCGCCAGCACCGGGACGTCCACCCCGACCAGCGCGACGCCCGTGTCCAGTTCCAGCACCGCCCGCGCGCCCCGCGGCAGCGCGGGCCGCCCGTCGGCGCGCCGCTTGCGCACCACCGTCCACGACCCGGTCATCCGCAGGTGGCTGTGCAACGTGAGGTCGCCGGAGAGGCGGGTCAGCAGGTGCTTGCCGTGCGCGCGGGTGGCGAGCAGCGTCCGGCCGGCCAGGTCCGCGGTGGCCAGCGACGGCGTGCGGAAGTCGCTGCGCACGACCGTGGCGCCGGCGAGTGCGTCGAGGCGGGCGGCGCAGCGGTGGACCGCGTCACCCTCCACCGATCACCTCTCACCGCCGTCCGAGCCCCAACCGTTCCGCCGCCCACGCGGCGGCGCCCGACGCGGGACCCGACGTCGAGACCGCGCCGGGGTCCCCGCCGTGCGCCAGGCCGAACCCGGTGCGCTCGGCGAGCCACTCCCGCACGCGGGGCATCTCGGCGAGCCCGCCGCGCACCAGCATCGCCGGTCGCGGGCCGGTGAGCGTGCCGACGAGTGCGGTGATGCCCTGCGCGATCTCCTCGAGCCCGGGCGCCAGCATCCCGCCGAGGTCGGTGTGGGACAGCCCGACGATCCCGGGGACCGGGTTCTCCGGCGGCAGCACGGGCAGGGCGATCGCGACGCTGCCCGACGCGGCGAGCGACTCCTTGGCCTCGCGGACCGCGGTGCGCAGGCGGAACCAGGCGCGGTGGGCCTCCAGGTCGCCGCCGAAGCGCACGCGGGCCGCGAGCGGGGGCGGCGCGCGGTCGAGCACGAGCTGGGCCAGGGCGTCGTCGAGGACCTCGGCGCCGACGTTCACCGAGCGGACGGCGGCGACCGTGCCCGTCCCGTCGCCGGCGCGGTCGACCACGGCGAGCTCGGTGGCCGCGCCCCCGATGTCGACGACCAGCAGCCGGCCCTGGCCGCCGAGCCGGTGCGCCGCGGCGCGGGGCGCGTCGAGCAGCTCGAGCTGGTCGGGCGAGGTGCGCGGGATGGCCGAGAGCGCCGCCAGCCCCGCGGCGCGCAGCGCCTCCCGGGCCGGCGTGGACCACCACGCCGGGTGCAGCAGGACCACCGCCGAGGGCAGCGTGCCGCGGCGGCCCGCCTCGGCCCGGATCACGGTGGCGATGAGCGCGGTGGCGACGTCGACGGCCGTGGTGGGTCGCGGCCAGTGCGTCAGCAGCTCCGGCGGCCCGCCGGTGCTGGCGGCGAGGTGGGGTCGGGTGCGCAGCAGCGCCGTCGACGGGTCGAGCGCGCCGGCCTCGAGCGCGGGCCGGCCGGCGAGCACGGCGCCGTCCGGCCGCGACAGCACCGCCGACGGCATCGACGGGGCGCCGTCGACGATCACCGCGCCCACCCGCACCCAGCCGTCCCGCGGCTCGATGTCGGCCCACGCGCCGAGGGTGGTGGTGGTGCCGTGGTCGATCGCGAGGGTCCAGCGGGTGTCCGGACCGCCGGCACCGGTCATGCCGGTCGGCTCCGTCGCTGGCTCACGGTCCGCAGGGTGTCACAGCCACCGGGGGCGGCGCCGCCTGGTCACTCAGGAGGCGGCGGCCTCCGGGGCGAGCAGCACCGGCAGCCGCGGCCAGGCGTTGACCAGCACGCTGCGCCGACGCTCCACGGGCAGGTCGGCGCCGACGGTGAACGACGGGTAGCGGTCGAGCAGCGTCCGCAGCGCGACCTCGGCCTCGAGGCGGGCCAGCGACGCGCCGAGGCAGAAGTGCAGGCCGTGCCCGAAGGAGACGTGGCCGGTGGTGTCGCGGTCGGGGTCGAGGTCGTCGGGACGCTCGAAGCGGGCCGGGTCGTGGTTGGCCGCGGCCAGGGACACCATGACCATCGCGCCGCGCGGCACGGTCACCCCGCCGTCGAACGTGACGTCCTCGGCGGCGAAGCGCAGCGGCGTCTGGGCGATCGGCGAGCCCCAGCGCAGGAACTCCTCCACCGCGGCGCGCAGGCCGTCCTGGTCGCTCGCCGCGAGCCGGTCGCGCAGGTCCGGGTCGCGCAGCATCGCCTCGACGGCCGTGGTGATCAGCGTCGCCGTGGTCTCGTGGCCGGCGATGAGCAGCAGCATGCCCATCGCGACGACCTCCGAGGTGGAGAGCTGCTCGCCCTCCTCGGAGACCTCGATGAGCGCCGAGAGCAGCGCCTCGTCGGGCTGCGCCCGCTTGCGCTCCACGAGCTCCTGCAGGTACGCGGTCATGCTCGCGTTGGCCTGCATGGTGGCGGCCTCGCCGGAATCGTCGATCATGGTGCGCGACCAGGCGCCGAACGCGTCCTGGTCCTCCACCGGCACGCCGAGCAGCTCGCAGATCACGGCCGTGGGCAGCGGCACCGCGTAGGCGTCGACGAGGTCGACCGTCGCCGTGGGCGTGAGCGCCTCGAGGAGCGCGCCGGCGATGGTCTCGACCCGCGGGCGCAGCGCGGCGACGCGGCGCACCGTGAACGCCTTGACCACGAGCTTGCGCAGCCGCGTGTGCACCGGCGGGTCGTTGAGCAGCATCATGTCGCCGCCCGGCGACGGGATGCCCGGCACGTTCGCGCGCTGCTCCGGCGGCAGCGAGTTGCGGAAGTCCTTGACGAACCGCGGGTCGGCCATCACGGACCGCGCGTCGGCGTACCGGGTGACCAGCCAGGTCGTGCCGCCGTCGGGCAGCTCGACCTCGCGGACCGGCGCCTGCTCGCGGACCTCGCCGAGCACCGCGAAGGGCTCGCGCCAGTAGTCGTCGGTGAAGACCGGGCCGGTGGCGAGGTCGGTCACGGGCGGGGCCCCTCTCACTGAGTGTCGGTTCAGTGACGACGCTACGCGCGTCGACGTGGCCCCGCCGTGGCCGAAGGTCCCGCAGTCAGACCTTCTGCTTGCCCATCCCGGCACTCGTCGCACCGAAGGCGCGTCCGGTCTTCCGGAACTGTGCCTCCAGCTGGGGGACCATCGTCCTGGCCTGCGCCAGGATCGGCAGGTCGCCCAGCCGCGAGAACGTGATCGGGCGCAGCGCGGCGACGATCCCGACCGACTTCGGCACGAAGATGCGCCGCTTGCGCCGGACGATGCCCTCGAGGAAGGCGTCCGCGCAGTCGCCGACGGAGGTCAGCGCGCCGAGGGGCCCGGGCAGCTTCTTGAGGGTCTCCTCGAACGTCGACGAGTCCGCCTTGACGTCGCGGACGAGGTCGGTGTCGATCCAGCCCATGTGGGCGGTGCCGACGTCGATGCCCCGGTACGCGAGCTCGAAGCGCAGCGCGTTGCCGTAGTGCTCCACGCCGGCCTTGGCGCCGCAGTACGCGGCCATCCCGGGCAGCGCGGTGAACGCGGCGAGCGACGACACCAGCAGCAGGTAGCCGTTCCGCTTCTCGACCTCGGCGACGGTGGCCGACACCGTCCGCGAGACGCCGATGAGGTTGACCTCCATGACGCGCGCGATGACGTCGGCGGGGCTCTCGGCGACCGTGCCCTGGTTGGCGATGCCCGCGTTGGCGACGACGACGTCGATGCCGCCGAGGTCGCGCACCGTCGTCGCGACGGCCGCGTCGAGCGAGGCCTGGTCGGTGACGTCGCACTCGGCCCAGGTGTGGCCGGGGCCGAGCTCGGCCACGAGCTTCTCGAGCCGCTCGGGCTCCAGGCCGACCGCCGCGATGTGGGCGCCGCGGGCGGCGGCGCGGCGCGCGGTCTCCTCGCCGATGCCGCGGGCGGCTCCGGTGATGAACAGGACCTTGCCGGCCAGATCGGCGGCCATGATCGTCTCCTCGAATCAGCTGGTGCGGGTGGACGGCGTGAGGACGTGCTCCTCCGGCCGGAAGTGCCGCACGCGGCGGCGGAACGGCATGGTGAACGTCGGCCAGAGGGCCGAGTTGTTGCCCTGCGCGTCGAGGTACCAGCTCGAGCACCCGCCGTCGACCCAGACGGTGCCCCTGGTCTTCTCCTGCATCTCCTCGACGAACGCGTCCTGCGCGGCCTGCGTGGGCTCGACGGCGCCGACGCCGTGGGTGCGCATCCAGCGGAGGGTGTCGAGCACCAGCGCGATCTGGGACTCGATCATGAAGACGACCGAGTTGTGCCCGAGTCCGGTGTTCGGCCCGAGCAGGGTGAACACGTTCGGGAAGCCGGCGATGACCGTGCCGTTGTGGGCGAACATCGTGCCGCCCCAGTGGTCGGCGAGGCTGCGCCCGTCGCGGCCGTGCACGCGGTGGCTGATCGGCAGGTCGCTGATCGCGAAGCCGGTGCCGGCGATGATCGTGTCGACCTCGTGCTCCGTGCCGTCGGCGGTGACGACGGCGTGCGGCTTCACCTCGACGATCTTCTCGGTGACGACCTCGACGTTGTCCCGGTCGAGCGCGGGCAGGTAGTCGTTGGACAGCAGGATGCGCTTGCAGCCCATCGAGTACTGCGGCGTGATCTTCTCGCGCAGCTCCGGGTCGGTCACCTGCCGGCGCATGTGCGCCTCGGCGATCTTGGCGGCCTTTGCCATCCGCTTCGGGTCCTTGAAGCCGAAGACGAACGTCTCCCGCGCCCAGTAGATGGCCTCGCGCACCACGCGCTGGGCCGGCGGGAACCAGCGGAACAGCAGCTTCTCGACGCCGGTGATCGCGCGATCGCCGCGCGGCATGATCCACGGCGGCGTGCGCTGGAAGACCTTCAGCTCACCGACCACCGGCGCGATCTCGGGCACGAACTGGATCGCCGACGCGCCGGTGCCGATGACGGCGACCTTCCGGCCGGTGAGGTCGAGGTCGTGGCGCCAGGTGGCGGAGTGGAACACCGGGCCGGAGAACGAGTCGAGCCCGGGGACGTCGGGGAACGACGGGTCGGACAGCGCGCCCGAGCCCAGCACGAGCACGTCGGCGGTCCAGACGCCCTGGCTGGTGGTGACCACCCAGTGCTGGGCGGTGTCGTCCCAGCTCGCGTCGAGCACCTCGTGGCGGTTGCGGGTGAAGCGGTCGATGTCGTACTCGGCCGACACCCGCTGGAGGTAGGCGTGGATCTCGGGCTGGGCGGAGAAGGAGCGGCTCCAGTCCGGGTTCGGCGCGAACGAGAACGAGTACAGGTGGCTCGGCACGTCGCAGGCGCAGCCCGGGTAGGAGTTGTCCCGCCAGGTGCCGCCGACGTCGTCGTGCCGCTCGAAGATCAGGAAGTTGTCCTCGCCGGCCTGGCGCAGCCGGATCGCCGTGCCCAGCCCGGAGAAGCCGTTGCCGACGATGGCCACGCCCAGGTGCGGTACCGCGTCGGTCATGGGGTCCCTCCTCGTGGTCGGCCCGGTGGTGGTACGTGACCGTACCGGACGGGGGGACATGGTGGTACGCGGTGGTACCGTTGTCCAGTGTCCGTCCCCGCGTCTCCCACCACCGGGCGGTCCGCGCATCGCGACCGGCTGGTCGAGGCGATGATCGGGCTCGTCGCCGACCGTGGCTACTCGGCGGTCACCGTGGCCGACGTGGTCGCCGCCGCGCGCGTGTCCAAGCGGACCTTCTACCAGCACTTCGCCGACCGCGAGGACTGCTTCCTGGCCGCCTACGCCGCGGCCGCCGAGGGGCCGCTGACGCGCATCGCGGAGGCCGTGGCGCCCGCCGTCGACGCGGGCCCGGACGCGCCGCCGCCCGATCTGGCCGACGAGGTGGCGACCGCCACACGCGCCTACCTCGCCGCCCTCGCCGAGCAGCCGGCGCTCACACGCACCCTGCTCACGGAGATCAGCGGGCTCGGGCCGCGGGGCTGGCGGGTGCGCCGCGAGGTGCTCAACCGCTTCGCCGACCAGCTCTCCGCGCTCGTCGCCCTGGGGGCCGCCCGCGGGGCGAGCGCCGCCGGCGAGCTCGTCGGGCTGCGGGGGCTGCCGCGCCCGACGGCGGTGGCGCTCGTCGGCGGCATCAACGAGCTCGTGCTCGACGCCGTCGAGGACGGCCGCGGCGACGCCCTGCTCGAGCTCGCGCCGACCGTCACCGACCTCGTCCTCGCGGTCCTGGAGCGCGCTGCTAGACCCAACGGGTGACGCCGGGCGGGCACCGTCCACCGGTCGCCTGCTTGCGGGGGGCGAGGGGGTCGGTCGCGCGCTGCGTATCCTCACCGGTCAACGACGGCCCCGCGGCCACGAGTCGCCGGGGCCGGGGCAGCGGCCGGAGCGACGGGCCGACGCGAGGCCACGAGATGAGGCGGCGATGAACCGACCCGGCGGACCACCCGGCCGCGGCCGACCCCCCGCAGGTCCCGGCGGCCCACCCCCCGGACGTCCGGCGGGCCCGCCCCCGGGCCGTCCCGGCCCGCCGCCGCAGGGCCCGCCCCCCGGCGGGCAGCCCCCGCGTCCCGGCGGCTTCGCGATGCCCGGCCGCGAGG
>NZ_BAABHO010000076.1:0-24327 GCF_039542135.1 Actinomycetospora chlora | reverse complement strand
GCACCTCGCGCGGCGCGGGCACGGGCTCCGGCTCCGGACGGCGGGCCGCGGCAGCCCGCCGCGGGGCCATCGGCGAGCGCCGGCCACCGTCGTCGGCCAGGGCGGGCCGGTGGTCGGGGTCGGCGACGAGCACGGTGCCGACCGCGCGCCCGCCGGCCGTCTCGAGGCTGCGCAGCACGGCCGCCAGGTCGTCGCCGGTGGTGCGGCCCCGGCGCGCGAGCACCGTGACGCCGTCGGCGGCCGCGCCGAGCACGGCCGCGTCGGTGACCGGCAGCAGCGGGGGCGTGTCGACGACGACCAGCGCGTAGCGCTCGCGCAGCTCCTCGAGGACCTCGGCCAGCGCCTCGCCGGCGAGGAGCTCGGCGGGATTGGACGGCAGCGGCCCGGGGGCGAGGACGTCGGGACCCAGCGGCGAGCGGCGGATGACGTCCTCGGGTTCGGCGGCGCCGGAGAGCACGTCGGTGAGGCCGGTGCCGCCGTCGGCGGACAGGGCGCGCGCCGCCCGGGGCGCGCGCAGGTCGGCGTCGAGCACGAGCACGGACATCCCGGCCCCGGCGGCCGCGACCCCCAGGTTGACCACCGTCGTGGTGCGCCCGTCGCCGGCCCCCGGGCTCGCGACCACGAGGACGCCGGGCGCGCCGTGGCGCCGGCCCGACGTCGCCGCCCCGTGCAGGGCGGTGCGCAGCTGCCGGTAGGCCTCGCCGAGCTCCGAGCGCTCGGGCTCGGGGCCCGGGTCGCCGCGCGACGGGCGCACCGGCAGCGAGCCCAGCACGGGCAGCCCCACCGCGGCGGCGAGGGCGCCGGTGTCGCGCACCGAGCGGTCGGCCGCTGCCCGGATCAGCGCGACCGCGACCCCGATGACCAGCCCGGCGAGCAGCGCGAGGCCGAGGGTGAGGCCGAGGCCGGGCGTGGTCGGCCTGTCAGGGACGGGGATGGGCCGGATGACGCGCAGCGACACCGCCGGGACGCCCGGCGCGCCGCCCTGCTCGAGCTGGTCGACCGCCGGCGGCAGGACCTGGGAGAACGCGTCGGCGATCGCCACCGCCTGCTGCGCCGACGGCGCCTGGACGGCGATGTCGATGAGCACCGAGTCCGGCACGGTGGTCGCCACCGTGCGGGACGTCAGGTCGGTCACCGAGGTGTCCAGGCGCGCCCGCCCGATCACCTGGGACACGACCTGCGGGCTGGTCGCGAGCTGCACGTAGGACGGCACGCGCTCCTTGGCCAGGAGGTTGGCCTGGTAGGCCGCGTCGGCCGTCGTGGTCGCCGGGTCGGTCGGCCGCGGGGCCGCGTAGACCGTCAGCGTCGCGGTGTAGGTCGGCGGGCGCAGCAGGTAGAGCGCGCCCCCGGCGAGCAGGGCGACGAGGACGGCGACGAGCACCACCCGCCGTCGCTCGCGCAGGGCCCGCAGGGCGTCGGGAAGGCTCATGGGTACCGCCCGGTGAGGTCGCGGACGGCCGCCGTGTAGCCGCCCTTGTCGCTGCCGTCGTGGCGGACCAGGCCGAAGTAGTGCTCGCGGTCGGTGTCCTCGCCGGGGTCGCGCTGGTCGAAGACCTGGTAGAGCAGCACCTGGCGCACGCGGTCCGGCTCGCCGGCCATGGCGGTGACCGCCGTGCGCAGCAGCGCGCCCGCGCGGTCGTAGGTGAGGTCGGTCGGCCAGTCGTAGTTGTCGCTGAGGTCGGCGCCGTCGTCGCTGGAGATGCCCCACTCGGTGACGAAGAAGGGGGCGGTGACGCCACGGGCACGCAGGAAGCCCCGGTCGCGGTCGATCTTCGCCTGCCAGTCCGGCCCGTAGGGATGGATGACCGGCCCGTGCATGAGGTGGACGAGGTCCGGGCCGCCGGCGGCGAGGGTGTCGTCGATCCAGGTGGACCGCTCACTGTCGGCCGACTCCAGCTCTACGAGCACCCCGACCGCCGGGTTCGCCGCGTGCACCGCGCGGGCCGCATCCGCGGCGCGGGCCCCGTAGGCGCGGGCCAGCGCGTGGTAGCGGTCGTCGTCGGGCACGCCCGACTTGTAGTAGAAGGCGTTCTCGTTGCCCAGCTCGATGTCGGTCATCGCGGTCGCGTCCGAGCGGCCCGCCCAGTGCGTGCCGCCGGGCCCGAAGGCCGCGGCCCAGCGGGCGACCGCGGTGAGGTCCGGGGCGGGCGTGCCGTCGTCCCACCCGACGAGGGGCTGCAGGCGGATCCCCCGCGCGGCCAGGGCGTCGACGATCGGGGCGAGCTGCTCGACGGTCGTGCCCGCGGTGAACTCGTCGCGCATGACGTGCGCGCCGAGGGCGTGGATCTCGTCCGGGGCCTGCGGTGCCTGCGAGCCCACGACCCCGAGCTGCAGGCGCGGCCAGCCGCCCGGCGGCGGGGTCGCGGCGCGGGTCTCGGCGACGTCCGTGGCCCCGGCGCCGGGACCGGCGCCGCCGAGCAGCAGGACCGCCGCGACGATCCCCAGGACGACGGCAACCACCGTCCCGACCAGCACCGAGCGCCCCCGGCCCGGCCGCCGGCGCGCCGCGCGCCGTCGTCCCGGCCCGGCGGCGGGGACGTGCTCGCGCTGCCCGGAAATGACCCCGCCCCTCTCGTTGTCCGATTCGTCGGTGGTGCGCGCATTGGCGGGCACCACCGCGGAGCATAACGGCGCCGAGATCTGATCTCCGTCCCGGCGGAAAACGATCGGTGAGAGCGGTCCGACGGCCGTCGGATGGTCACGCGATGGTCACGGTACGGAATCGCCGAATACGGAGCGCACATCAACGGAACGCAGCCTTCCTATTTCGCGACCATCACGATGACCGTTCGGCGCCGAATGCGGCGGTGAACGGTCGGTGAGGACGCCCGCTGCGTCGATCACCGGATCGCTGCACTACCGTCCCCCCGTCGTGACCAGCGGCGGGACGCTTTGTCCGGTCTGCGGAGTTCTGTTCACGGCGGGATCGACGTCGGGTGACGGAGACGTAACGCTGATGGGTAGAACGACGAGGAGGGGTACGTGACGCTCACTCCGAGTCGGGTCACGGCGACGAATACGCCGGAACCCGCCGCGCGTGATGACGAACCCATAACGGACATCGGCGACTTCCCACCCGGGAAATCGTGGCGGCCGTGGCGCGACATTCGCGCCTGGATGGTGGTCCCGCCGGTGGACGCGGCGATGCTCGCACTTCCTGCGCTCTGGGCACCCGAGCACGAAAAAGGGGTGCTGTCGCTCGCGCTGCTCACCGTCCTGCTGCTCGGCGGCGGCCGGTGCTACCGGGCGCGGCTGCACACCAGCGTCCTCGACGAGCTGCCCTGGCTGATGGCTCGGCTCTGCACGGCGGTCGCCGTCGTGGCGGTGGCCAAGGCCCTGCGCCACGAGGTGGACGAGGTCGTCGCCTTCCTCGGCCTGTCGGTGGTGTGCGCCGCGCTGTTCGTCGCCGGGCGCATCGTCACCACCACCCTCGTGGTCAGCGCCCGCCGCCGGGGCTGGGTCGCGCACCGCACCCTCGTGGTCGGCGGCGGCCCCCTCACCGCGGAGATCGTCACGCTGCTGCGCCGCCACCCCCGCTACGGGCTCGCCGTGGCGGGCGTGGTCGGCGACGACCCGACCGCCGACACCGGGGGCGTGGCCCACCTCGGTCGCGTGGACGACCTGCGGGAGCTGATCGACGCCCGCGGGATCGCGACGGTGCTGCTCGTCGAGGGCGATCACGAGGACGGCCTGCTCGACGCGATCGCGCGCCCCGGGCGCCGGAGCTGGGAGCTCCTCGTCGTGCCCCGGCTCCACCAGCTGCACACGCAGGTCGGCCTGGCCGACCACATCGGGTCGATCCCGGTCATGCGCATCAACCGCCCCGCCCTGGTGGGGCCGGCCTGGGCGCTCAAGCGGCTGTTCGACGTGCTCGTCAGCGCCCTCGCGCTCGTCGTGCTGGCGCCCCTGATGGCGATCGTCGCCGTCGCCGTGCGGCTCGAGGGCGGGCCGGGGGTGCTCTTCCGCCAGGAGCGCGTCGGGCGCGGCGGAGCCCTGTTCACCTGCCTGAAGTTCCGCAGCATGCGGCCGGCGACGGCGGCGGAGTCCGCGCGGCGCTGGAGCATCGCCGAGGACCACCGCGTCGGCCCGGTCGGCCGGCTGCTGCGCCGCTTCTCGCTCGACGAGCTGCCCCAGCTCTGGAACATCCTGCGCGGCGACATGACCCTCGTCGGGCCGCGCCCCGAGCGTCCGTACTTCGTCGAGCTGTTCTCCGCCGAGGTGCCCCGCTACGTCCACCGCCACCGCGTCCGCGCCGGGCTGACCGGGTTCGCCCAGGTCAGCGGCCTGCGGGGGGACACGCCGATCGTCGACCGCGCGCGGTTCGACAACTACTACATCGAGAACTGGTCGCTCTGGATGGACTTCAAGGTCATCGTCCGCACGATCGGCGAGGTGCTCGGCGGGGGCGGTCGCTGATGCGCCTCGCCGTCGCCCACGAGTGGCTGACCAACTGGGCGGGCTCCGAGGCCGTCGCCGAGCAGATGGTGCGCACCGCCGACCCCGATGAGCTCGTCGCCTCCGTGGTGGAGCCCCGGCTGGCCCGCGAGCGCTTCGGCAGCCTGCCGGTGCGCTCGCTGTGGCCCGGCCGGCTCCCCGGCGCCACCATGCACTGGTCGCGCTACGCCCCGGCGATGCTCGCCGCGTGGGCGCGGACCCGGATCGACGCCGACGCGCTCCTGGTCAGCGCCCACTTCGCCGCCCACGCGGCGACGGTGCGCTTCGACGGGCCCTCGGTCGTCTACTACCACACCCCGGCCCGCATCCTGTGGCGCACGGAGATCGAGCTCGGCCGCCTGCCCGCCGCCGCCCGGGCCGCGACGGCGGCCACCGTGCTCCCGCCCCTGCGTGCCTACGACCGGTGGGTCGGCCAGCACCCGACGACGGTGCTCGCGAGCTCCGGGGTGGTGGCCCAGCGCATCGAGCGCGCCTACGGGCGGTCCGCGCAGGTGGTCAACCCGCCCGTGGCGGTCGACCGGTTCCGCGGCATCCACCGCGCGCGCGACACCTCCCACGTCGTGTGGCTCGGCCGCCTGGTGCCCTACAAGCGCCCGGACCTCGCCGTCGAGGCCGCGCGCCGCGCCGGGCTGCCGCTGACGGTCGTCGGCGACGGCCCGGAGCGCGCCCGCCTGGAGGCGACGGCCCCCGACCACGTGCGCTTCCTCGGCCACGTCAACGAGGCCACGCTGCGCGCCGTCCTCGCGGACGCCCGCGTGATGGTCTTCCCCGGGGAGGAGGACTTCGGCATCGCCCCCGTCGAGGCCCTCGCCGCCGGTGTGCCGGTCGTCGCCCCGGCGCGGGGCGGGGCGCTGGACTACCTGGACCACGGCGTCAACGCCGTCCTCACCGACGACCAGGACCCGGACGTCCTGGCCGCGGCGCTGCGCACCGCCTGGGACGCGCGGTGGGACCACACCGCCATGCGCGCGGCGACCGCGCGCTTCGCGCCGGCGCGCTTCCGCTCCGAGCTCGGCGCCGTGCTCGACGCGACCGTCGGGGCCGGCTGGCGACGGCCCGCGCGCGTGCGCCTGGCGCTGTGAGCAGCACGTGATCACGATGACCGGGTTCGCGCTCGGGCCCGAGGTCGAGGAGTCCGTGCTCGCGGTGCTGCGCTCGGGGCGCCTGAGCGCGGGCCCGACCGTCGCCCGGCTCGAGGACGCCTTCGCGCACCTGTGCGGCACCCGGCACGCGCTCGCCGTCAACACCGGGACGGCGGCGCTCGAGGCCGCGCTGGAGGCGGCCGGGGTGGGGCCGGGCGACGAGGTGGTCGTGCCGGCGTTCACGTTCGTCGCCACCGCGACCGCCGTGCTCGCCACCGGCGCCGACGTCGTGGTCGCCGACGTCCGCCCCGACGACCACACGCTCGACCCCGCGGCGCTCGCCGCGGCGATCGGGCCGCGCACCCGCGCCGTGGTCGTCGTGCACCTCTTCGGGCGGCCGGCCGACCTCGGCGCGATCATGCCGATCGTCCGGCGCCACGGCCTGCACCTCGTCGAGGACGCCGCCCAGGCCCACGGCGCGCGGGCCGGGGACCGGGCGGTCGGGGCGACCGGCACCGGCGCCTTCTCCTTCCACGCGACGAAGAACCTCGCAGCGGGCGAGGGCGGCATGGTCACCACCGACGACGACGCCCTGGCCGACCGGGTGCGCGTCCTGCGCAACCAGGGCATGCGGGCGCCCTACGAGCACGAGGTGGTCGGCCACAACTGGCGGATGACCGAGCTCGCCGCCGCGGTGCTGCTGCCGCAGCTGGCCCGCTACCCCGAGCAGGTCGCCCGGCGCCGCGCCCACGCGGCCCGCCTGGACGAGCTGCTCGACGGCGTCGCGGGCGTCGAGCTGCCGGAGAGCACGCCGGAGCGCGAGTCGGTGTGGCACCGCTACGTGATCCGCGTCGACGACCGGGACGCCGTCGCGGCCCACCTGCGGGCGCGCGGTGTCGAGACCGGGGTGCACTACCCGCGCCCCGTGCACGAGCACGACTGCTGCCGCGGGCACCCGCGCGTCCACGCGCGGCCCGCGCCGGTGGCCGAGGACCTGGCCCGCCGGTGCCTGTCGCTGCCGGTGCACCCGCTGCTCGACGACGCGGACCTGCGCACCGTGGCGACGGCCGTGCGCGAGGCGGTGGGTCGGCGCGCGGGCGTCTGAGGATCGGCACAGGGGGACGCATGGGGGGACGGGTGCGCGCGTCGAGCGGGCTCTCGCCGGAGCTGGGCTGGGGCCTCGCCCTGGTGGAGGTGGCGCTGGCCGCGGTCCCGGTCCCGCTGGCGGTCGCGCTGCAGCTGCGGGAGCCGTCGGCGGCCGTCGCGGCCGGGGCGCTCCTGCTCGGTGCGGCGCTCGCGGTCTGGCGGGGGTGGGGACCGGAGCGCCCGCCGCCGCCCGGGCGGCCCCGCCGGCCCGTGGACTTCTTCGTCGGGGCGGGCGCCGCGGTCGTAGCCGTCTGCGCGGCGACCGTGGTGCTCGGCGCGGCCGTCGAGCCCCTCGGGCGCGAGGCGTCCCTGGGCGTCACGGCGATCGTGATCATCGCCGTCGTGGCGGCCGCGCCGGTGCTGTTCGGCGGCCCCCGACCCTGACACCCTGCCCGCGGGAGATCACGAGCGCGACGAGGGACGGTGGCCGTGGGGCTGATGGACCCGGTGCAGCGCTGGCTGTTCCGGCGGGGCCGGAGTCGCAGCGTGCACCACGGGCCGGGGGGCAAGGACATGACCCCGGGGGTGGCGGTCGTCCAGAAGGACGGCGCCCGCGAGGCGCTGCACCTCTGGATCGGCGCGTTCCGGCACGGGGCGCCGACCGACACGCTCACCGCGCACGTCACCGTCACCGACGGCGCGACCGTGGTGGACGAGCGCGACGTCGAGCTCTCGTGGTTCGTCGTCGCGTCCGAGTGCCGGGTGTCCGGGTGGGACGCGGGCAGCCGGCTCTTCCACCGCCACGTGACGATCCCGGTGCCGGCGCCCGACCCGGACGCCGACCTCGACGTCCGCGTCGACGTGCCGGGTCTCGAGGAGCCCGGCACCTGCCGCGCGCGGGTGCTGCGGGCGGGCCTGCCCGAGGGCGGCTCGCTGCGGATCGTCGCCGGGTCCTGCTACGACGCGTACACCGACCACGGCACGGGCGTCGGGCCGGGACCGGGGGCGGCCTACGCGGCGCTGTTCGACGGCGGCCCGCCGCGCCCCGACCTCGTGCTGCTCGCCGGCGACCAGATCTACGCCGACACGCCGTGGTGGGCCTACCTCCTGCAGGCCCGCGCCACCCCGCGCACCAACGCCCTGCTCGAGTACTGGGCGAGCTGGGGCATGCAGCTGCGCCGCGACGGGCTGGTGCGCCGCGGCCTGCACCCACTGCTGACCGACGGGCCGACGTGGTTCCTGCCCGACGACCACGAGTTCTGGAACAACTGGCCGCACGCCTCGGTCACGGCGAAGCACTCGTTCCTCAACCAGGCCAAGGGCCTCTGGGGCGGGCTGACCCGCAGCGTCTCGGCCGCGCTGGCCCTGGTCCGGGAGCCGCGCGTGGTGGTGCCGGAGGACCCGGGCGAGGTGCCGCGCGGGGCGGTCGAGCGCAACCTGCTGCCGGTGCACCCCGACGAGTGGGACCGGTGGAGCCGGGCGTCGTTCGACCTCATCGGCTCGTTCCAGACGCGCTCGGTCCGCGACCGCGAGCAGGGGATCATCACCCGCGGCGAGTGGGGCGACGACCCCGCCGACGACCCGGGGCGCCCGCCCCGCGGCGGCCCGCGCGGCGTGGTGCACCAGCCGCTGACGCCGCCGGTGCAGGTGGTCGAACTCGACCCCGTCCACGTCGTGCTGCTCGACACCCGCACCCGGCGCACGCGGGTGCGCACCGACGACCGGTGGTCGCAGTTCGTCGACCCCGCGTGCCTGGACGAGGTCGTCGCGGTCGCCGGCCGGGCGGCGGTCCTCGTGCTCGCCCTGCCCGAGCCGCTGCTGCGCCGCGCCGAGGGGTGGCGGCCGAGCGTGCCGGGGGCCGGGGACGTCGGGATCCGGCACTACGTGCGGCAGTACGAGGACTTTTGGGCGCGGCTGCGCGCCGCCCGCGCCGGGCGCCCGACCGTGACGATCGGCGGCGACATCCACCGCAGCTACGTCGCGCACTCGACCGAGGCCGGCCTGGTGGAGGTCGTGGCGTCGCCGTCGTCGCTGGTCTACGGGTCGCACACGGCGTGGCGGGTGAAGTACGACGCCATCCCACCGCCGCCGGGCCCGCTCGAGGGCTCCCCGGTGCCGGCCCACCGCGACATCGCCCTGCCGGGCCACCCCGACCACGTCGACGCCCTCGCCGGCCTGCAGATCGACCGCACCGGGGAGCACGAGTACCGCCTGCACGTGCGGCTGCGCCCGCTCAACCCGGCCGACGCGGCGCAGGACGTCACCTATGTCCTGCGCGACGCGGGCGGTGACCCGGTCCGGCGGGAGACGTAACGACGGTCGTGCAGCGCGCGACCCCCTGATCGACCGGCCGTCGCGCCGGAGCGGGGGGACACGTGACGACGATCGACGCACCCGGCGTGCGCTGCCCGGGCTGCACCGCGCTGCTGCGGCCGGGCACCCGGTTCTGCGTGCACTGCGGTGCGCCGGTGCCGGTCGCGCCGCCGCCCCGGCCGCCCAGCCAGCAGGACACGTGGGTGCCGCGCCCGGCGCCGTTCCCGCCACCCCTACCGCCCCCGCCGCCACCGCCGTCCTGGCGTGGCCCGGCCCGCTGGCTGGCCGTCGGGCTCGCGGTGCTGGTGACGGTCGCGGCGGTCGTGGGCGCGGCGATCGTGCTGCGCGAGGACGCCCCGTCCCCGTCGGCGGGTCCCGCTCCCGTGGCGTCCCCGGCGCCGGGGCCGGTCCTGCCGGCCGACCCCGCGGCGGCGCTGCAGGAGCGGTCGCGGACCGACGCCGGCGCGGTGGAGCAGCTGGTCGGGGCCTGGATCCCGCAGCTCTCGGCGAAGCGGGCGGGGATGGTCGTCGACGGCACCACCTACGACGCCGCCGCCGTGCTCGCCGACCACCAGCGCCTGCGCGCCGCGTACCCGGACGCCCTGCTCGTGTGGTCGGGGTCGTTCACCAGCTTCCGCGGCGGCGACTTCTGGGTCACCGTCGTCGGCCGTTCCTTCCCCAGCGCCGCCGCCGCCAACGCGTGGTGCGACAGCGCCGGTCTCGGCGCCGACGACTGCTACGCCAAGCGCCTCTCGCGCACCGACGGCGCCGCGGGCAACACGGTCCAGCGGTCGGGGACGGGGTCGAGCGCGGGAACCCCGGCGACGGGTGCCGAGCCGGTGCTCGGAGATCCCGGCTGGGCGCCGGGCGTCATCGGCTTCGGCGTCGCCCGGCCGTCGGAGATCAACGCCAACGGCGACGGCACGAGCCATGCCGACGGCGTCACCTGGACCTCGTGGGGCGGCCCGCGGGCGCAGGGCCGGGCCACCGCGTTCTGGGTGCCGCCGGGTGGCTTCCAGTACCAGGGGGTCGCGCGGCCGGCGGTCGTCGTCGCGTGGGACCTCGGGGACTGCCACGGGCGCCTCGCCTACCGCCAGGTCAGCTGGTACTTCCCGACCGAGGGCGAGACCGCGCCGACGGACGGCTACCACATCTGCGACGGCTCCTGACCGCGAGACGGAGCCCTCGAGGCGGCGCCCGTCGCGGTGGGGTGACGATCACTCGATCACCAGCCGGACGATCGCGACGAGGCCGACGACCACGATCACCGCACGCAGGACCGTCGGCGGGAGGCGGCGGCCGACGCGGGCGCCGATCAGCCCGCCGAGGGTGGAGCTCACCGCGAGGATCGCCACGACCGGCCAGCTGATCGGCGCCACCACGGCGTAGATCGCGCCGGCGACGAGGTTGACCACCGCGGCGAGCACGTTCTTGTAGCCGTTGAGGCGCTGCAGTGGCTCGGTGAGCAGCAGGCCCATGACACCGATGAGCATGATCCCCTGGGCCGCGGTGAAGTACCCGCCGTAGACGCCGACGAGGAAGATCAGCGGGTAGAGCAGCCAGGTCTTCGACCGGCGTCCGTCCGCCCCCGTGCGCTGCAGCCGCCGGGTCAGGGCGGGTTGGACGACGACGAGCACCAGCGCGATCCCCACGAGGAACGGCACGATCGTCTCGAAGGCGTCGGGCGGCAGGGACAGCAGCAGGATCGTCCCGCCGACGGCGCCGAGCGCCGACATCACCGACCAGCGGATCAGCTGCTGCCGCGCCCCGCTGATCTCGCGGCGGTAGCCCCACGCGCCGGTGAACGAGCCGGGGACCAGGCCGATCGCGTTCGACGTCGTGGCCGTCACCGGCGGGTAGCCCAGCGCGACGAGCACCGGGAAGGTCACCAGGGTCCCCGAGCCGACCACCGTGTTGATCGTGCCCGCCCACAGCCCGGCGACCGCGATCAGCACCCCGTGCCACCACGTCACGGGCGGACCCTAGGCCCCGTGGCGAGCGACCGCCCGGCGCGCGGTGAAGAGCCCGTGAGCGGAGGCTGACCACGATCGTCAGGGCCGGGAGGTGGCGTCGGCGGCGGTCATGGGTGATCGTCGACGTGGGGCGGCGGGAAGAGGGCGTGCCCCGGGACGGGCGCTGGGGAGCGGCTCGTCCCGGCCCCTCTTCCCGCCGGACGGAGCCGGCGTGACGCTTCCGGGGGAGCACGCGCACGGGCGCCCAACGGCCGGGAGGATGCCGGGCGTGACACCGGTCCGCACCCGCCGTCCCCCCGCCGTGCGCTGGGGCCCGCTGCAGCTCGACGCCGAGACCGCGGTCTACGAGACGGTCGTGCTGATGACGGTGCTGGTCGTCGCCCTCGACGATGGCATCGAGGACTTCGTCCAGGCCGGCCTGATCAGCGTCGGGCCGCTCGTGGCGACGTTCGCCGCGCACGTCTTCGCCGGCGTGCTGGCCCGGGCCGGCCTGCCGGCGGACTCGCCCGACCGGGCCACCACCCGGCGGATCGTCGGGCACGCCGCCCGGTGTCTCTGGCTGGCGATCGGTCCGCTGGCGGTCGTGGTCGTCGGGGCGGCGACCGACCTCTACACCCCCGAGGTCGCGGTCGACGCCGTGATCTGGCTGGGCCTCGCGTTCCTCGTCGTCATCGGCGGGGTCGGCGGGTTCCGGGCGCGCCACAGCGTCTGGGCGACGGTCGGGTACGCCCTGGCCGCGGGCGTCGTCGGGCTGATCGTGCTGCTGCTGCGGCTGGTCCTCGAGCACTGATCGGGGAACGATCCGCGGGGCGTGCACGTCCTGGAGACATGGTGTTCTCGGCGCGACGCCTCCTGCTGGCGGTCCTGCTCGTGGCCGCCGCGGTCATCTGGGCGAAGATCAACAAGCCGATCGAGGGCGAGACCCTCCTCGTGCTCTCCCGCAACCACGGCATCACGACGGCCGACATGCTCTCGGTCGTCCTGCTCGCGATGGCCGTGGTGGTCGCCTGGCCGAGCCGGCGCCCCGCCCGCCCGCCGCGCCCCGCTCCGCCGGTCAGTCCCCCGAGCGGTCCGCCGGCCGGCCCACCGGACGGGTACGGAACCACCGCCCCGACCGCGTACCGGCCAGCCGCTCCAGGCCGGCCTCCGGGAACCACGGCCGGGCCCTCTCGGCGGTGACCACCACCCACCGCCGCGCCACCGCCCGGGCCAGGGCGACCCAGTCCGGGTCGAGCGGGGTGGCGACGGTGTGGTCGCGGGCCAGCGCGAAGCCCGCGTCGGAGGCCCGGGGGTCGGTGAACATCGGGTCGAGCAGCACGACGTCGACGGTGTCGCCGACGGCCGCCATGGCGCGCAGCACGTCGCGGGAGTCGTCGTGGCGGACGGTCACCGGCGCCGACCCCGGACGCGGGATGTCGCCGGCGAATCCCTCGGTGGCGAGGACGGCGAGCACGAGGTCGGTCTCGACGCCCGTCACCGCGCCACGGGCGCCCACCGCCCACGCCGCGACCAGCGCGTCCCGCCCGAGCCCGAGCGTCGCGTCCAGCACGTGGTCGCCGGGCGCGAGCTCCCCGGCCCGGACCAGCGGGTCGGTCCCGCCGTGCCGCATCTCCCGGAGCCGCTTCGCGGCCGTGCCCTGGTGGAACGCGAGCCGCCCGCGCGCCGACTCCGCGACCCAGCCCTCCTCGGTGCACACCAGCGCGGTGGCCGCGTCGCCCCGGGCCGTCGCGACCGAGCCGCGGTGGCGCTCGACCACCGGCAGGTCCCACCGCCGGGCGAGCTCCCCGGCCCGGGCGCGCAGGGCGTCGGACGGCGACTTGCTCGTCGTCACGACGGTGCCGGTGCCCACCGCACGATCCTCTGCCCGCGCCCAGGGTCGGTGGTGACGAGGGTCGGCTTGTCCCGGCCCGGCCCACGGGGTGAGGTGGGCGCGTGTCGACTCCACGGGTCTGGCTGATCACCGGGACCAGCACCGGGTTCGGGCGCGCGATCGCCCGCGAGGCGCTGCGGCGGGGAGACCGGGTGGTCGCCACCGCCCGGCGGGCCGACGACGTCGCCGACCTCGCGGCGGCGGAGCCGGACCGCGTGCGCACCGCGACGCTCGACGTCACCGACCCGGCGGCGGTCGCCGCCGCCGTGGACCTGGCGGTGGCGGAGTTCGGGCGCATCGACGTCGTGGTCAACAACGCCGGCTACGGCAGCCGCGGCGCCTTCGAGGAGTTCACCGACGAGCAGATCCGCGCGCAGTTCGAGGTCAACGTCTTCGGCGCGATGGCCGTGACGCGGGCGGTCCTGCCGGTGATGCGGGCGCAGGGCTCCGGTCACGTGATCCAGATGTCGTCGATCGCGGCGGTGCGCGCGGCGCTCGGTGGGTCGGCGTACTCGGGGTCGAAGATGGCGCTCGAGGGCGTGTCGGAGGGGCTGGCCGCCGACGTCGCGCCGCTGGGCATCAAGGTCACGATGATCGAGCCGGGCCCGTTCCGCACCGACTTCGCCGGCCGCTCGCCGGTGGTCGCGGACCCGCTGCCCGCCTACGCCGAGGTGCTCCGGGAGTCGCGGGGGCGGTTCGCCCGGCTCGACGGCACCCAGCCCGGCGACCCCGAGCGCGCGGCCCGGGCGGTCGTCGCCGTCGCCGACCTCGACGAGCCGCCCCTGCGCCTGCCCCTCGGGGCGAACGCCTTCGACACCGTCCGCGCGACCCTGCGCGCCCGGCTCGAGGAGCTCGACGCCCTCGAGGCGCTGGGCCGCGACACGGACTTCCCGCCCGCCGCGACCACCTGAGTGGCGACCACACAGGGGTGCTGACACCGTGGGTCGGTGATCGCAACGGTGCGGGTCGGCGTCGGGCTGGTGACGCTGGTGCTCGCCCTGCTCGCCGGCTGCTCCACCGAGTACACCGAGGGCACGTCGGCGCCCCCGGTGCGACCGGCGCAGTCGCTCGACGCGGCGCGCACCAAGCTGCAGCTCGTCGTGCAGGACCCCTGCTACACCGCGCGCGACATCGCGGGGCAGTGGCCGTACTGCGGGCGGTGGGAGGAGGAGGTCCTCAACACCGCCAACGCGGCGGCCGGGGCCCGTCCGGAGCTGCGCGAGGTGACCGACCCGGCAGGCGCCGTCCGCGCCGGGCACGAGCACTTCGTCCGCGGCGGCTGCGCGTCCGGGATCCCGCCCGCGGGTCCCGGGGACTGCGTCGCCGCGATCGTCGAGACCCGCGAGGCGGTCACGAGCCTGGGCCGGGGTATCGCGGCCGCCCGCTGACGCCGCCCATCGGTCACTCGAGGAAGGCGTCGAGGGTGATCGGGAGGGAGCGGACGCGGACGCCGGTGGCGTGGTGGGCCGCGTTGGCCACGGCGGCGGCGACGCCGACGATCCCGATCTCGCCGATGCCCTTGGTGCCCATCGGGTTGACGTAGGGGTCGTCCTCGTCGAGCCACTCCACGTCGACCGTCCCGACGTCGGCGTTGGTCGCGACGTGGTAGCCGGCGAGGTCGCGGTTGACGACGTGGCCGAACCGGTCGTCGAGCACGCTCTCCTCGTGCAGGGCGGCCGAGAGCCCCCAGGTCATGCCGCCGAGGAACTGCGACCGCGCGGTGAGGGGGTTGACGATCCGGCCCGCGGCGAACACCCCGAGCATCCGCGGGACCCGGATCTCGCCGGTGTCGGCGTGCACGGCCACCTCGACGAAGTGGGCGCCGTAGGCGTGCATGGCGTAGTCCGAGGCCCACGGGTTGTCCGGGGTGGCGGCGTCGGCCTCGTCGCCGTCGTCGGGGTCGTCGCCGTACTTGTCGCGGAAGCGCTCGGCCGCCTCGACGATGGTCGCGCCCCAGGACGTCGTCCCCGCCGAGCCGCCCGCGGGGCCCGCCGCGCCGTACGCGGTGTCGCCGATGCGCAGGTCGATCCGCTCGACGGGCACCTCGAGCGCGTCGGCCGCGATCGCCGTCAGCGCCGCACGCGCCCCCTGCCCGATGTCGGCGGCCGCGATCTCCACCTCGTAGACCCCGGAGCCGGCCGCCCGGATCGTCGCCTCCGAACCGGGGAAGCGCACCACCGGGAACGACGCGGCGGCCACGCCGGTGCCGTGCCACCAGCCGTCGACCAGCCGGGCGCGCGGCGCCGGGTCGCGGTCGGCCCACCCGAAGCGCTCGGCGCCCCGGCGCAGGCACGCCACGAGGTTGCGGGAGGAGAACGGGCGCCCGGTCTCCGGGTCGACGTCGGGCTCGTTGCGCAGGCGCAGCTCGACCGGATCCGTGCCCAGCTCGATCGCGAGCTCGTCCATCGCCGACTCGCCGGCGAAGCTGCCCGGGGCCTCCCCGGGCGCGCGCATGAACGTCGGCGTTCCGATGTCGAGCGGCACCGTGCGGTGGGTCGTGCGTCGCGCGGCCGCCGCGTACATGCCGCGGCTGAAGGCGGCCGCCGGCTCGACGAACTCGCTGATGCGCGAGCCCTGGGTCACCACGTCGTGGGTGATCGCCGTCAGCCGGCCCTCGCGGTCGGAGCCGAGGGCGACGTGCTGCACCGTCGCCGGGCGGTGGCCGACGAGGTCGAACATCTGCTGGCGCGTCAGCGCGTACCGCACCGACCGTCCCGGCACGGCGCGGGCCGCCAGCGCGGTGAGGACGGTGTTCGGGTGGGTGCCGCCCTTGGAGCCGAAGCCGCCCCCGACGTGCGCGGAGACGACGTCCACCGCGGACTCCTCGATCCCGAACGCGGCCGCCATCGCCTGGCGTGTCCAGCTCACGGCCTGCGTCGCGTCGTGGAGGACCAGGCGCTCGCCGTCCCAGCGGGCGACGGTGCTGTGCGGCTCCAGGGGCTGGTGGTGCTCCATCGGGGTCCGGTAGGTCCGCCGCAGCGTCACCTCGGCCGCCGCGAGCGCGGCCTCGGGATCCCCGCGCGTGTCGTCGGTGGCGCCGACGACGAGGGACCCCGGGGCGTACAGGTCCGGCGAGTCCTCGTCGAGGACGGCCGCGTGGGGCTCCTCGACGCACGTCACCGACACCAGCGCCGCCGCCTCGCGCGCCGTCTCCGAGGAGGTGGCGAGCACGGCGGCGAGGTACTGGCCGTGCTGGTGGATCGTCGCCGACTGCAGCACGCCGTGGTCGGCGTCGGCCTCGCGCGCCAGGCGCGGGGCGTTCTCGTGGGTGAGGACCGCAACGACGCCGTCGAGCGCCTCGGCCGCGCTCGTGTCGATCGCGGTGACGCGGCCCCGGGTCACGGCGGCCTGCACCGGGAAGAGGTACAGCGCATCCGTGTCCGCCGTCTCGACGGCGTAGCGGGCGGTCCCCCGGACCTTCTGGGGGCCCTCGGGGCGCGGCCGCGGCGTGCCGACGGCGCGGGGGACGAAGGGCCGGGACGCGGTGGTCATGCGGTCTCCTCCCGGACGGCCAGGTCGCGCAGGGTGGCGGCGAGGGTCGCGGTCACCAGCGGCAGCTTGAACGCGGTGCCCCCGCGGGGGCTCTCGACGGGGCGGGCGTCGACGAGCTCGGCCCGCGCCGCCGCCCGGAACGCGTCGTCGGTGGCCGGTCCGCCGACGAGGGCCTGCTCGGCGGCGGTGGCCCGCCACGGCACGTGCGCGACCCCGCCGAGCGCGATCCGCGCGTCGCGGACGGTGCCGCCGGCGTCCACGTCGAGGGCGGCGGCCACCGACACCAGCGCGAACGCGAACGACGCCCGGTCGCGCACCTTCCGGTACGCCGAGCGCGCGGCGATCGCCGACGGCGGGAGGTCGACCGCGGTGATCAGCTCGCCGTGGGCGAGGACGGTGTCGCGCGCGGGGTCGTCGCCGGGCAGGCGGTGCAGCCGGCCGGCTGGGACCGTGCGCTCGCCGTCCGGGCCGAGCACGTGGACCTGCGCGTCGAGGGCGACCAGCGCGACGGCCATGTCCGACGGGTGGGTGGCCACGCAGGCGACGCCCGCGGGCTCGTGGGTGGCGCCGAGGACGGCGTGGTGGCGCGCCCAGCCCTCCAGCGCGGCGCAGCCGGCTCCCGGTTCGCGCTTGTTGCACGGCGTCGTGAGGTCCTGGAAGTAGGAGCAGCGCGTGCGCTGGAGCAGGTTGCCGCCGGTGGTGGCCATGTTGCGCAGCTGCCCCGACGCCCCGGCGAGCAGCGCCTGCGCCAGCGCGGGGTACCGGCGTCGGACCCGCTCGTCGGCGGCGAGGTCGGCGTTGCGCACCCCCGCGCCGATCCGCAGCCCGCCGTCGGGCAGGTCGGTGATCTCGGCCGAGGTCAGGCCGGTGACGTCGACGAGCGTGCTCGGGGCGGCGATGCCGAGCCGGAGGTGGTCGACGAGGTTGGTGCCGCCGGCGAGGAACACCGCGCCCGTGTCGGCGGCGACGGTCGCGACGGCGCGGGCCGCGTCGTCGGGGCGCTCGTAGGCGAACGGCTTCACGGCGCGACCTCGCTCACGGCGTCGACGATGTGCGCGTACGCCCCGCAGCGGCAGAGGTTGCCCGACAGGCGCTCCGCGATCTCGGCGCGGTCGAGGTCCACCGGCGCGGTGAGGTCACCGCTGACGATGCTCGGCGCGCCGGCCGCGGCCTCGGCCAGCATCCCGACCGCCGAGCAGATCTGGCCCGGCGTGCAGTAGCCGCACTGGTAGGCGTCGTGGTCGAGGAACGCCTGCGCGACGGGGTGCAGCTCGCCGTCGGGGGCGAGCCCGTCCGCGGTGGTGATCTCGGCGCCGTCGTGGGCGCAGGCCAGCGACAGGCACGACAGGGTGCGACGCCCGTCGAGCAGCACGGTGCAGGCACCGCACTGCCCGTGGTCGCAGCCCTTCTTCGGGCTGGTGACGTCGAGGTGCTCGCGCAGGGCGTCGAGCACGGTGGTGCGGGTGTCGACGGCGAGGCGGTGGTGGCGCCCGTCGACCGTCAGGGAGACATCGACCTTCACGCCCAAGAGGTACCACGTTCCGGTTAGGCCTATGCCCGCGGCGCCGGGGCGGAGTCGACGCGTCGGCGCCGACGGGCGGATAGTGGGGGCATGGCTGAGGTCGAGGTCGCCGGCGTGGGGCAGGAACAGGGCAGCGAGGACCCGGTCCTCCTGCTGCGCGAGCGCACCGGCGGGCGTCGCTACCTGGCGATCTGGATCGGCGCCCCGGAGGCGACGGCGCTCGCGGCGGCCGAGGTCGCGGCCACCCTGCCGCGCCCGCTGACCCACCGGCTGCTGCTCGACGCGGTCGAGGCGTTCGGCGCGGAGCTCGTGGCCGTGCGGCTGTCCGCGCTGGTCGACGGGCAGTTCCACGCCGAGCTCCAGCTGCGCACGGCCGACGGCGGCTCCCGCACGGTCTCGGCGCGCGCCAGCGACGCGGTGACGCTCGCGGTGCACCAGGGCTGCCCGATCGAGGCCGCCGAGGAGGTGCTCTCCGAGGCCGCGCTGCCGGCCAACGCCGTCGCCACCGTCGGCGGCCCCGAGGACGACGAGGCCACCCCGGAGGCCCCGCCGAGCGCCGACGTCGAGGACGAGGTCGAGCGGCTGCGCCGGGCCCTGTCCGAGGCGACGCCGGACGACTTCAAGACCGACGACGACTGACCCGCGCCGCTCAGCGGATGACGACGTCCTCGTTGACGAACATCCCGATGTCCGCGGGCACCGTGCGCAGCGGCTTGGCGGGCACGCCGCCGTAGAGGATCAGCGGCTCGGGCAGCGGGCCCGCGACGACGGCGCCGGCGGCGACGAGGCAGCGCTCGGCGATGCGGACGCCGGGCAGCAGCGTGCAGCGGGTGTTCACCAGGCTCCAGGCGCCGATGACGATCGGCCACGTCCCCTGGCGGGCGGTGGCCGGGTCGTACGAGTGCGTCATCACCTGGGTCCAGTAGCCCGTCAGCGACGCGCGCTCGTGCAGCTCGACGAGGTCGCTGGCGTCGACGAAGTGCATCATCATGATCCGCGCGTGCGGGTGGAGGACGAGCTCCAGGCGCCGGTCGACCTCGGCGAAGAAGCCCTTGTCGCGGCGGATCGCGTTGATGAAGTTGAGGTGCCCGATCAGCGCGTACTCGTCGAGGCGGACGAGCTCGCTGCCGCGGACCACGTTGAGGTGCCCGATCACCGCGCCGGGGCCCATGACGAGCCGGTCGACGTCGACGAACGAGTGCCCGAGGTGGGCGGTCGGGTCGATGGCGTGGCCCAGCAGGCGCACGTGCACCCAGTGGCGCAGCCGCCCGGGCAGCAGCACGGCGACGAGGGCGAGCAGGGTGCGCGGGCCCCGCGCGCGGATCGTCACGCCGTCGTCCCGATCGCCGGGATCCACGGCTGGGGGCGGGCGAGGTCCTTGCGCACCACGAAGCCGAAGATGTTGCCCTGCCGGCGCGCGACGGTGTTGAGGGCGAGGTTCAGACCGCCCGCGAGGCCGCCGCGCAGGCGACCGGAGCCGCCGGCGTCGCCGAGCACCGTGCGCATCCCGCGCGTCAGGGCGCGGTCCGGGCCGACGAGCCAGTGCGCGTGGAACTCCACCGGGACGTCGTGCCCCGGGTCGAACGTGCGGATGGTCTTGGTGACCTCGCGCCGCGTCCAGCGGTAGACGTGGTTGGGGATGCCCGTGCCGTCGACACCACCGGTGGTGCCGCCGCCGTCGCGGACGGCGTCGTGCTCGTAGACCCCGGCCAGGCCGAACCGGCAGGCCGCGCGCATCAGCGGCGAGTCCTGGTTCTCGACGGCCACGACGGTCTTCGCGGCGATCCGGTACATCTCGTGCAGCGCCTGGTGCGGACGGCTGCAGTGGTGCAGGCCCGCGTGCCCGATGACGTGGTCGAACGCGCCGTCGGGCAGGCCCATCGCGTGCGCGTCGCCGGTGACGGCGTCGGGCAGGCGGCTGGACGGCGAGTCGGGCGCGAGGTTGACGAACGTGGCGTTCGCCAGGCCCACCCGCGCCGTGACCTCGCGGTCGAACGCGCCGGCGAACTGCACGAGCACGGTGTCGTCGGGGTGCATCGCGCCCTCGGCGAGCAGGCCGCGCAGCAGGCCCTCGTAGAGCCCGGCGCCGGCCTCGGGGGCGGCGCGCTCGGTGTCGCTCCCGGTCTCGGTCACGGTCACCGGCGACCTCCTGGGGTCTTGGTGGGGTCTCGGTGGGAGATGTCGGGACGGTAGCGACGGGCCGCGCGACCCGTTCGAGCGACCGTGCCCGGCAGCGACGCTCCGTGCCCGATCGGAAACCCACTGTGTGGGTGATCAACGCCACGCGTGCCCTGTCGTTGTTCCACTCGAGACAGGGCCGTGACCTCGCGCCCTCGTCGTCCGGCGCTCCCCACTCGTCCCCGGACGAGGCCGGCGGCGAGGAGCGGCGCCGCACCCGGTCCGTGCGCAGGGGGAGCCGCGGCGTCGTGGTCCCCACCCCGACTGCCGGTCCCGAGGGGCCTCCGAGGAGCACCGTGCCCCGACTCGACGTGCTGGTCCTGGGGCTGAACTACGCCCCGGAGACGACCGGTATCGCGCCCTACACGACCGGCATGGCCCGGGCGCTCGCCGACGCGGGCCACGACGTCCACGTCGTCACCGGCCTGCCGCACTACCCGCAGTGGCGGGTGGCGCCGGGCTACCGGGGTCTGAAGCTGCGCCACGAGGAGCGCGACGGCGACGTCCGGGTCACGCGCGTGCGCCACCCCATCCCGGCGCGGCCCACGGGGGTCGGGCGGGTGGTCATGGAGGCCGCGTTCGCGCTCGCCACCGCGACTGTGCGGCACCGCCGCCCCGACGTGGTCATCGCCGTCAGCCCCGCCCTGCTGACGGTGGCCGCGGCGCTGGCCCGGCGCGGGCGGCCCGGACGCGGTGGCCGGCCCGCCGTCGGCGTGGTCGTGCAGGACCTCTACGGCTCGGTGGTCGCCGAGGCCGGGGTCCTCGGCGGGCGCGGCGGGGGAGCGGTCGCGGCGCTGGAGCGCGCGCTGCTGCGCCGCGCCGACGGCGTCGCCGCCGTGCACGAGGTGTTCCGCGCCGGGCTGACCCGCTCGGCGGTGCGCGCGGAGGCCGTGTCGGTGATCCGCAACTGGACCCACGTCGGGCGTCCCACCGGCTGCCCGACCCGCCTGCGGGAGACGCTGTTCTGGCCCGCCGAGCACACGGTCGCCCTGCACGCCGGCAACATGGGCGCGAAGCAGAACCTCGAGAACGTCGTCGAGGCGGCCCGCCTGGCGCAGGCGCGCGACCTGCCCGTGACGTTCGTGCTGCTCGGCGCCGGCAACCAGCGTCACCGCCTGCTGGAGCTGGCCGCGGGGTGCGACCGGCTGCGCTTCGCCGACCCGCTGCCCGACGGCGAGTTCGAGACCGCGCTGGCCGCGGCGGACGTGCTGCTGGTCAACGAGCGGCCCTCGATCAGCGAGATGTGCGTGCCGAGCAAGCTCACCTCGTACTTCGCGGCGGGCCGTCCGGTCGTCGCGGCCACCAGCGCGAGCAGCCCCGCGGCGCGGGAGGTCAGCGCGGCCGGCGCCGGCATCGTCGTCGAGCCGGGCCGCCCCGAGCTGCTGCTGGAGGCCACGGTCGCGCTGGGCATGGGCGGCGCCGAGGCGGCCGAGCACCTGGGCGGCCACGGCCGTCGCTACGCCGCGACGCGCTGCTCGGCGGCCGCCCCGCGGCGCGCCTACACCGCGTGGGTCGCGACGCTCGGCCTGCTGCGCAGCGGCCGGTCCGCGCCGGCGCTGCCCCTGGGCGTCCCCGCGGTGCCGGTCGACCAGCCCGCACCGGGCGGCCTGCTCGCCCTGCGGCGGCGCAAGCGGCGGACGGTCGCGTGACGGCGCCCCCACGGGTGGCGGACGTGCCGGCCGGGACGGCGGCGGGGGTCCGGCGGGACCGGCTCACGCCCGCGCTCGGGCTCGCCGGGCAGGTGCTCAACGCCGCCACCAACGCCGCCACCGCCTACACCGCGTCGTTCCTGCTGCGCCCGGCGGCGTTCGGGACGTTCGCGGTGGCGCTCGGCGTCGTCACGGTCGTGCTGGCCACCGGTCGCGGCCTCATCGGGACGACGGTGCTGGCGCAGCTGCCCGCCGTCGACGACGACCGCCGGCCCGTCCTGGTCCGCTCGGTGATCGGGTTCGCCCTCCCGGCGGCCGTGGCCGCCGCCGGCCTCGTGCTCGCCGCGTCGACGGTCGTCGACGGGCTCGTGTGGTTCGTGCCCTGGGTCGCCGCGGCGCTGCTGCAGGACCTGGGCCGGTACCTGCTGCTCGCCGAGCGCCGCCCCGGCGCCGCGCTCGGCCTCGACGTGGTGTGGGCGCTCGCGCAGGCCGCGGTGCTGGTGGCGGTCGTCGTCACCGGCTCCGTGCTCACCGTGGGCGTGCTCGCCGCCGCCTGGGGCGTCGGCGCGGTCGCCGGGCTGGCCGTCTTCGTCGCCGGGCCCGGCCGCGGGCTGCGGCCCGGGCGCCCCGGGCCGTGGGCGCGCACCACGCGCGACGTCGCCGGCTGGTTCACGGCCAGCTCGGTGCTCGGGCAGGTCGAGGTCTACGCCGTCGTGCTGCTCACCGGCGTGCTGCTGGGCCAGGCCGAGGCGGGCGGGCTGCGCACGGTGCAGCTGATGACGCTGCAGCCGGCGATGGTGCTGCTCGGCGCCGTGGTCGTGCTCGCCGTCCCCGGCGTCGCGCGCCGCCACGCCGACGGCGACCCGGCGGCGCTGCGCGCGGGCTGGCGCCGCGTGGGCACCGCCGTCCTGCCGATCGTCGCGGGCCTGGCCCTCGTCGCGGCCCTCGCCGGCCCGCTGGTGGCCCTGCTGTTCCCGCAGTACCCGGACGCGGCCGGCCTCGTGCTGCCGGTCGCGGTGCAGGCCGGCGCCTTCGCGCTGACCGTGCCCTCGATGGCCCTGCTCGCCGGCACGCGCCGCGCGGCGACGGCCTTCGCACTCAACGCGGGCCGGCTCGTGCTCGTGCTCGCGCTCGCCGTGACGGGAGCGCTCGCGGCCGGCGCCGACGGGCTCGTCGTCGGCCAGGCCGCGGCCGCCGTCGCCGGGCTCGTCGCCACCACCGTCGTCGCCCGCGCGGTGCTGCGCGGCGTTCCCCGGGGAGCCGCCGCGTGACCGCCACCGCCCCGCTGCCGGTCGTCACCCCGCCGGTCCGGTTGTCGCCCTGGCGCCGCGCCCGGGTGCTCACCCGGCGCACGCTCGACGCCGGGCTGCGTGCCGTGCCGGACCGGGTGGTCGACGCCGTGCACGACCGCTGGATCACCCCCGACGGCGTCCGCGACGCGCGCTGGCGGCTGCCCGCGACCGCGCTGTACTACCGCCCGCTGCCGGGCGCCACGATCACCGTGCCCGGCGGGCGGGGCGAGCGCCTCGCCGTCGTCGGGTCGCGCACCGAGCGGGTGCTGTGGTGGTTCGGCGAGGCCGGGTACGAGGCGGCCGAGGCCGCGTGGTGGCGGCGCCTGTGTGCGCGGGCCGGCGACGTCCTCGAGGTCGGCGCCAACATCGGCTACTACAGCGTGGTCGGCGCCGCCGCGACGTCGGGCGCCTACACCGCCGTCGAGGCCCAGCCCGACGCCGCCGCGATCGTGCGCCGCAACCTCGACCTCAACGGCCTCCACGACGCCCGCGTCGTCGCGGCCGCCGCGGTCGCCGACGGTGCGCCCGACCACCTCGAGCTCGCCCTGCCCGACCAGGAGTCCCACCAGACCGCGCCGACCGGCTCGTACCTGCGCGACCGCGCCGAGGGCGTCGACGACCGCGCCGCCGGACGTTCGGTGACCGTGCCGACCACCCCGGCCTCGGCGCTGTTCACGGGGCGCGACCTGGTCAAGCTCGACATCGAGGGCAGCGAGGCCGCGGTGCTCACCGCCGCCCGCGAGGCGGTGCTCGCGGCCCGCCCGGTGCTGCTCGTCGAGGTGCTCGGCGGCGCGCGGCGCCTGCACGCGGTGCTCGCCGACCTGCTCGAGCACGACTACCGGCTGCTCGCGCCGACCGGGGCGGGCGCGCGGCCGCTGAGCCTCGCCGCGGCCACCGGGCCCGGGCACCGCGATGTGCTCCTCGTGCCGGGGGAGCGCGTCGGTGACCTCTGAGGAGACGGGGCCCGACGAGTGGGACCGGCCGTGGAGCGGGGCCTGGCTGTTCTCGGTCCTCGGGCCGCTGACCGAGGTCGACGCCGCCCGGGTGCGCGCCCGCCACGCCGAGGTGCTGGCCGCCCTGCCGGCCGGCGCGTGGCTGCGGCGCGCCGAGCCGTCGCTGGTGGTCGAGGAGGTGCGCGACGACGTCACCGCCGCCGCACTCGCCCGCGCCGCCGAGCCGTGGTCCGGGCCGGCCGTGGTCGTCCTCGTCGGCACCGGCGACGCGGCGGGGTTCGTCGGCGTCCTCTACAGCCACGCCGTGGGCGACGCCGCGGTCACGCGCCGCCTGGTCGCCGACCTGCTCGCGGAGCCCGGTGCCCCGGTGCTGTCGTTCCGCCGGCCGCGCCCGCGCCAGCGGGTGCTCGCCGACGCCGGCGGCCGGCGCTGGCTGCGGCGAGCACCCGCTGGCGCGGGCGC
>NZ_BAABHO010000075.1:14447-25428 GCF_039542135.1 Actinomycetospora chlora | reverse complement strand
CGCCGGTCGACACCGGGGCGCTGCGGCGGCCGCCGGCCGAGCCGGCGCGAGCCGAGCCCGAGGCGCCGCCCGCCGCACCGGCACCCGCCGCACCGGCACCCGCCGCACCGGCACCCGCCGCACCCGTGTCCTCGGGACACGGGTCGCCGACCGAGGCAGTCGCGCCCGCCGAGCCCGCGACCCCGAGCCCGGAGCCGCTGGACGAGGACCCCGACGAGCCACCGGACATCGGCGAGACCGCCGAGGACGACCCGGACGACGCGCGGCCGCGGGGGATCCCCGTCCCGGCCGCGACGACCGAGGCACCGCCGTTGCCGGAGACGCGGGCGGCCGCGCCCGCGCTGCGGCCGCCGCCGCCCCCGCCCGCCGACGACGAGCCGGCGCAGACCGACGAGCGGCCCCTGCCCGCGGATCCGTTCCCGCCGCCGTTCCGGTGGTCGGCGCAGGACGCCGAGGGGGGAGCGGCGTCGCCGGACACGACGCAGGTGGTGCGGGACGCGGCCGGCGGTCCGGCGGCCGACCGCACGCAGGTCGTGACCCGCGGCGGGGCCGCGCCCGAGGCGACGCAGGTCGTGCGGCAGCGGGCCGTCCCGCCGCGTGGCGGGCCCGCGCGGGGCCCGGCGTGGGGCAGGACCGCGGCGCCGCCACCACCCGAGCGCACGCAGTTCGTGCCCGGGGCGGTGCCGGTGCGCGCGGCAGGGGGCGGGGTGGCCCGGCCCGAGGAGACGGCACCGCCGTGGGCGGACGCGGCGGCGGCGCGCTCGGAGGGCCTGCAGGGTCGCGAGCTGTTCGCCCGCGGTCCCGGTCCGAGGGCGGGCGTCATCCTCGGCACGTCCGCGGTGCTGCTGCTGGTGGCGATCGTGCTGGTCGCCTCGTTCCTCCTCGCGTAGGCGGGGATCACTAGGCTCGGCCGGGTGGCGACGATGGTCACCTTCCAGGCCCACCCCGACGACGAGTGCATCACCTGCGGCGGCGTCATGCGCTCCGCGGCCGACGCCGGCCACCGCGTGGTGCTCGTGGTCGCGACCCGCGGCGAGCACGGCGAGATCGTTCCCGGCGTGCTGGACGAGGGCGAGACGCTGGCCGAGCGCCGGGTCAAGGAGACCCACGCGGCCGCCGACGTCCTGGGCGTCGCCCGCGTCGAGTTCCTCGGTTACGTCGACTCGGGGATGGTCGACACCGAGACCAACGGAGCGGCCGGGTCGTTCTGGTCGGCCGACGTCGAGGAGGCCGCGGAGCGCCTCGCGGACATCCTGCGCGAGGAGGACGCCGAGGTCCTCACCTGCTACGACCGCATCGGCGGTTACGGGCACCCCGACCACATCCAGGTCCACCGGGTCGGCCGGCGCGCCGGCGAGATCGCCGGGACGCCGCGGGTCTACGAGGCGACGTCGAACCGCGACGAGTTCCGCCGCATGGTCGAGATGGCCCGGCAGTCCGGCGAAGAGGTGCCCGACCTCGACAGCGAGGCGTTCGGCTCGCCGGAGTCGGTGCTGACCACCCGCGTCGACGTGACGCCGTGGCTCGCGGCCAAGCGGGAGGCGATGCGCGCGCACCGCAGCCAGATCGCCGACGACTCCTTCTTCCTCGCGCTGCCCGACGACCGCTTCGCGCTCGCGTTCGGCACCGAGTGGTTCATCCGCGTCGACGGCGACCCGGCCCACCGCGAGGACACGCTCTTCCCCGCGGAGGACTCGCGCCGGGAGCCCTGACCTCGGGGCGGGCCACCCGGCGTGGTGGTATGGGTGGGTGACCACCGATGTCGAGCCGACCGGGCCGGTGCGCGAGATGCCGACCCTCGTGGACGACGAGCCCGAGCCGCGGGTCCGGCGCGACCCGCGCCCGTGGCGTGGTGCGCTGCTCATCGCGGCCGGTGGCGGCCTGCTCGGCGCCCTGCTGTTCCTCGTCGCGTACCGCGGGATGCCGGACGACTCCTACATCACCCTCGACTACGCGCGGAACGTCGCCGAGCTCGGCCACTGGGGCCTCACGCCGTTCCGCGACGCGAACTCGGCGACCTCGCCGCTGAACGTCTGGCTGCTCGCCGGCGGCATCCTCGCCACCGGGCGCCCGGCGGTCGCCGTGGGCCTCCTCCTCGTCGCGACGACGGCCGTGACGGCGCTGTGGGCCGCCGGGCTGGCGCGCGAGGTCGGGCTGCGCCGTCCGGTGGTGGCGTTCCTGCTCGTCGGGCTCCTCGTCACGTCGCCGCTGTTCGCCGCGGTGGTGGGCATGGAGTCGTTCCTGGTCGCCGCGACGCTGGTGGGCGTCGCGCGCTTCGCGGCCGCCCGCCGCGTCGTCCCCACGGGCATCCTCACCGGCCTCGCGGTGCTCACGCGCCCGGACCTCGTACTGCCCGCCGCGGTCCTCGTGCTCGTGCTGTTCCTCGCCCGCACGCCGCGGTCGCCGAGGGGCGCGGTGCTGAGCCTGCTCGTGGGCGCGCTCGTCGCGCTGCCCTGGCACGTGTGGTCGTGGTTCGTCCTCGGCAGCTTCGTGCCCGACAGCCTCATCATCAAGACCAGCGGGTCCTTCCCCGGCGGGGAGGTCTTCGGCAACGGGCCGCTGTTCATGACGCAGCGCTGGCCGATCCCGATGCTCGCGGTGGGCGTCGTGGTGGTGGTCGGGCTCGTGGCCGTCGTCGCGTCGGCGGTGCGCTGGGCCCGCGGGCAGGACCGGCTGCTCGACCGCGTCGTGGTGGCCGCCGGCCTCGCCGGCGCGGCGCACTACGCGGCCTACGCGGCGATGGGCGTCTCGTCGTACATCTGGTACTACTGCCCGTCGCTGGCGCTGCTGACCCTGTGCGCGGCCCTCGGAGCGGCCGACCTGCGGGTGCGGGTGCGGGTGTCGGGCGCGGTCGTCGCGGGCCTCGCGCTGGTGGCGGGCCTGTCGATCGGCCACCAGACCGGCCTGGGCATCCCGTGGCCGCACCCGGCCGTGTTCGGCAACTGGGCGAGCCCGGCCGACTACATCCGCGCGGGCACCGGCGTCGCGCAGGACGCCCCGGGCCAGACGATCCTGGCGCCGGGCGAGATCGGCACCCTCGCCTTCGCCTGCCGGTGCGACATCGTCGACCAGTTCAGCGACCGCGCCCGCCTGATGTCGATCGTGCGGTCCCGCGAGGAGGTGGCCGGCCCGGTGGGCGGCTTCCTGCTCCGGCTGAACTTCCGGCACGCCAGGGACCTGCCGGTCGAGCCGGCACAGCGCGTCCTCGTGTACGAGACCGGCACCGGCCCCGGGTGGCCCACCTACGTCATCGGCCGCGGCGCCGGGCACCTCTACCTGCAGCCCTGACGGGGGCGGGTTCCCCGGAGGGGGCTCAGCCCTCGAGGATGTAGCCCCGCCCGCGCACGGTGCGGATGCGCTCCGCGCCGAGCTTGCGCCGCAGGTAGCCGATGTAGACCTCGACGATGTTCGAGGTCGGCGGGCCGCCCCACACCCGGGTGACGAGCTGCTCCTGCGACATCGCCTGGCCGCGCGGGTGACGGATGAGGGCGTCCACCACGGCGTACTCGGTGCGCGACAGGCTCACCGGCTTGTTCTCGACGAAGACCTGCTCGAGCGCCGTGTCGACCGCCACCTCGCCGCGCCGCAGGAACAGCTGGGCGGTGGGGCGGTCGTCGCCCAGGCGCAGCCGCAGGCGGGCCAGCAGCTCCTCCATCGGGAAGGGCGTGACGAGGTAGTCGTCCTGCGTCGCGCGCAGCGTCGACACCGTGCGGTCGCGGGCCTCGGGGCTGGTCAGCGCGATGACGGGCGTTCGCGGGCTGTCGCGGTGCAGGTCGGCGAGCACCTCGACGGGCCGCAGCCCGGGCATCTCGACGTCGAGCACGACCGCCCGGGCCCCGCTGGCTCGCGCGGTGGCCCCGACGCTCCAGCTCTCGCGCAACAACTGGGGTTCGAAGCCGTGGGACCGCAACGTCCCCACCAGCACGCTCGTTGTGCGGTGTGACGGGGCCACGCACAGCACGCGGCCCCGCTCCGCTCCCGCATAACGATCAGGTCTCATCGCGCCCAGCTTGACCGCGACCCCGTCGGAGTTCAATCGGCGAGCGGCGAACGGGGACGTGATGTACATCGGCGGCGCCGACCTGAGAACCACACGCTGCGAGCGGCGCAGACTTTCCGCCATTCGGCCCCATATGAGCGCCGTTCCTCGCGCTGGGCGGCCCTGCGGGCGGCGTCGGGACCTGAGTTCTCTCAGATAGGCGGTCGCCGGACGGTCGCGTCCCTAGCGTGAGCCGCCGTCGGAGCCGGACGGCGACGCTCCCCCTCGCTGCCGCCGCCCGTGCCCGCCGACACACGCAGACACACGCAGGCCACCCGTGTCCCGGCACCGACCCCGGACGAGCTCCCCCGTCCCGGCGCCGCGGCACCGTCAGGAGGTTCCCCGTGCCCCGACGCGGACGACATCGCACCAGCCTGCCGACACGACTCATCGCGATCGTGGCGGCACTCCTCGTCACCTGCGGGGTGGCCGTCGCGGCCGGCTCCGCCTTCGCCGACTCGGATTCCGAGGGCGGGTCGGACTCCAGCGGCGTGCTCAGCTCGCTGACGGGCGACGAGTCCGACTCGGGCTCCGACTCCGGCGGTTCGGACGGGGCGAGCTCCGACTCCGGCTCCGGCGGGGACAACGAGAACGCCGACTCCGAGGGCTCGGGCGACCAGCAGGACAACGCCGACGACCAGGGCAACGCCGAGGACCAGGGCAACGCCGGGGACCAGAACGGCGACAACGGCGACAACGGCGATGGCCAGGGCGACGGCAACGGCGACCAGGGCAACGGCGACCAGGGCAACCGCGACGAGGGCAACGGCGGTGACAACGGCGGTGACAACGGCGGCGGGCAGGCCCAGGCCGCGGTCGACAACAAGGGCCGCGACCAGATCGCCCCGGCGGGTGCCGACCAGTACGTCGACATCAACGACGTCGACAACAACGGCGGCAACCTGGGCGACGGCGGCCGGTTCAGCGGCCAAGGGTCGTACAGCGTCGACTGCGGCGTGAGCGACCACAACAACTCCGACAACTACATGGCCGCGCCGGGCAAGGACAACGGGGCCCAGCACGTCCACGACTACGTCGGCAACGAGAGCACCAACGCCAACTCGACCGACGACTCGCTCGAGCAGGCCGGCACCTCGTGCCGCAACGGCGACCAGTCGACCTTCTTCTGGCCGGTCCTGCGCGACCTCAACGGCCAGGGTGACGACGTGGGCCAGGACGGCGGCAGCCTCGACGGCAACGTCGGCCGCATCCTGCAGCCGCGCTCGGCGGAGCTGACCTTCCGCGGCCACGGCGACGAGCCCGTCCGCCCCATGCCGACGCACCTCATGATGATCATGGGCAACGCGAAGGCCGGGCAGCAGAACGGCGACAACGTCAACGCGAAGTACACCTGCAGCGGCCACGAGGACCAGGTCACCGACAAGTACCCGGTCTGCGGCCAGGGCTCGCGCCTGATCCGCCTGCTCGACTACCCGAGCTGCTGGGACGGCCAGAACCTCGAGTCGGCCAACTTCCGCGACCACATGGCGTTCCCCGACGAGAGCGGCAACTGCTCGAACGGCTTCGTGCCGATCCCGGCGCTGCGGATCAAGCTGACGTACGACCAGCCCGCGGGCCGCGCGTTCTCGATCGACTCGTTCCCGCAGGAACAGCACGCGGCGGACACCGACCACTCGGACTTCGAGAACCTGGCCAGCCAGGACTCGAACGACGAGGGCGCCCGCTGCATCAACGAGGGCCGTCAGTGCCAGAACCTGCAGCAGTGACCGGCTGACAGGGGCTCGTCCCGCGAGGGGCCGTCCACCGTGATCCACGTGACCCACGTGTGATGGCGGCGGGCGGCCCCTCGCGTTCGTCGGTGCGGCGACCTACCGTCGTGGGCGGGCGCCGACCGGCGCTCACGGGAGTCCGGAGGCACCGGGCTGAGAGGGGACCTGCCAGCGGTCCCGACCGTCGGAACCTGATCCGGATCATGCCGGCGCAGGGAGGCACCCTTGAGCACGCCCACGCCCACGCCCACGACCGCGACCGATCGCCACGACGAGGTCGCCCCCACCCTCGACGGCCCCGTCCCGCGGACGCTCGGCTTCCTCGACCAGGGCGCCTTCTGGGCCAACCTCGGCGTGAGCCTGCTCGGCTTCGCCGGTGTCCTCGCCGTCCTCCAGCCCGCCGGGGCGCCGCCGCTGACGGTGTCCGCGGCGATCGTCGCCACGGTCGTCGGCACGCTGATCGGCAGCGCGATGGTCGGGCTGTCCGCGATGCCCGGGGCCGCGACCGGTGCGCCCGCGATGGTGCTGCTGCGCGGCCTGTTCGGCGGGGTCCTGTCGTGGATCCCGTCGGTGCTCAACGTCGTCCAGCTCGTCGGCTGGGGCACGTTCGAGCTCGTCGTCATCGCCCAGGCCGGCACGCTGGCGCTCGGCGGCCCGACCTGGGCCTGGGTGCTCGGCGCCGGGGTCGTGACGACCCTGCTCACCCTGCGGCCGCTGGGGATGCTGCGGCTGCTGCGACGGGTCGTGACGATCCTCGTCGCGATCTCCGTGGCCTACCTCGCCTGGTGGCTCTTCTCGCGCCCGGAGCTCCGGCTCGGCGGCGACGGCGGCTCCTGGGCCGGGTTCTGGGCCGGCGCCGACGCGGCGATTGCCGTCGCGGTGTCGTGGATCCCCGTCGCCTCGGACTTCTCGCGCCACTCGCGGCGGGTGTCGACCGCCTTCTCCGCGGCCACGATCGGCTACGGCGTCACGCAGATCCTCTGCTTCGTCGTCGGGCTCGCCGCCCTCGCGCTCGTCGGGGGCGACGGCGACGCCGTCTTCGCGCCGATGCTCGCCGCGCCCCTCGGTCTCGTCGCGCTGCTCGTGCTGACCCTCCGCGAGACCGACCAGTCGTTCGCCAACGTCTACTCGACAGCGGTGTCGGTGCAGAACCTCGCGCCCCGTGCCGACCGCCGCGTGCTCTGCCTGGTGATCGGCACCGTCATCACCGTGCTCGCGCTCGGCGTGACGATCGACGACTACGCGGTCTTCCTCGCCGTCATCGGGTCGGTGTTCGTGCCGCTGCTCGGCGTCGGCGTCGGTGACGCCCTCGTCCGGCGGGGACAGACGCCGGATCTCTCCCGCTGGGCCCCCTCGCGACCCCTCATGGTCGTGGCCTGGGTGGTCGGGCTGGTGGCGTACCAGGTGGTCAACCCCGGTGGCGCGCCCGGCTGGTCGGACGCGTGGTCGGCGCTGCGCGACGCGCTCGGCATCGCGCCGCCGTCGTGGCTGTCGGCCTCGCTGCTCTCGTTCGTCGTCGCCGCGCTCGTCGCGGCCGGGCTCGCCGCGCTCGAGCGGCGCCGGGAGGTGCCGGGCACCGGATGAGGCGCGGGTACGCGCGCGAGCTGCGCTCGCCGCTGACGATCCTGCTCGCCCTGGCCTGCGTGGCCGGCGGGCTGTGGGCGGCGGTCGTGCTCACGCCCGCCCAGGAGGTCCAGGCCTTCGGCCAGCAGCTGCGCGTCGGCGTCCAGGCCCCGTCGACGTCGCTGTCGGGCCCGCCCCAGATCGTCCAGATCGGCAACACCCGCCTCGACGTCCCCGACGTCACCGTCGTCGGGCCGCTGCGCCCGCAGCTGGAGATCGGCCCGGTCGCGCGCAACGAGACCGCGGGCCGGGCGATGGCGTCGCTGGCCGAGGGCAGCAGCCCGGCCGACGCGCTCGCGGCGATCGTCGGCGGCTTCGAGCGGTGGTACGCCCTCGCGACGCTCGTGCTGGTGGCCGCCGTCCTCGGCATCTGCGGGGTGGCCGGCCTGCTGCGGGTGCTCGCGACGTTGCGCCGGACCGCCCGCCGCTCGGGCGCCGGGGCCCGGCCGTCGCTGCTCGCGCGGGACCTCTCCCGCCGGGTCGTGCGCTCGACGGTCGTGGCGGTGGTCGTCTCCCTGCTGGCGTGGGGCGTCAGCGGCGTGCTCGCCGTCGCGGGCGCGCAGGAGCTCCGCCACGCCCGCTCCCTGACCGACCTGACCGGCGCCCACCACGTCAGCCCGTCCCCGGTCGGGCCGGCGGTGACCGGGGTGCGGGGCGTCGTCATCGGCGACTCGCGGGTGGCCCGGCTCGGCGGGCCGCTCGCCCCCGACGCGTCGGCAGAGGACGTCGCCTGCGCCCGCAGCACCGACTCGCTGGCCCGCCAGGTCGGCGCGGCCATCGGCGACGAGGTGCTCAACCTCGCCTGCTCGGGTGCCCGCGTCACGGCCGGCCTGCGGGGGCCGCAGCAGGTCGGTGGGGTGACGGTGCCGCCGCAGGTCGGCCGGCTCAAGCAGGTCCGCGACCCCGCGTTCGTGGCCGTCGCGATCGGCCCGAACGACCTGAACTGGACCGACCTCATCGGCTACTGCTACGCGGTCGCCGACTGCGCGGACAACTTCACCGCCGGCGAGTTCCGCTACCGCCTCGCGGCCTTCGACCGGGACTACGCCGACCTGCTCGCCGACCTCGCCACGCTCCCGTCCCACCCGCGCGTCGTCGTGCTGACCTCCTACGACGTGCTGCGCCCGGACGCCGACTGCCCCACCGCCCGCGGCCCGCTGCAGTACCCCGGGCTCACCCCTCCGGAGATCGCGCTGCTCGCCGGGCGCAACGCCGAGCTCAACGAGGTGCTCACCGCCGGCGCCCGCCGCTACGGCTTCGACGTCGTCGCGCCGCCGGTGAGCCCGCTGTGCGTCCCGTCGGCGGACGGGCTCGGACCGGACCTGCAGGCCCTCACCGACCCGCACCCCTTCCACCCGACCGGCGTCGGCGAGCTGCGCATGGCGATCCCCGTCGTCGCCCGTCTCGCGAGCCCGCCGCCGCCCCCGCCGTCGGGCTGACGCCGCGCGGCCGTGCTTCGCTCCCGCACGGCCAGGGCACTCCCCCGGTCGTGAAGATGCGGACACTCGGCCGGACCGGCATCCAGGTCAGCCCGTACTGCCTGGGCGCGATGATGTTCGGCGCCTGGGGCAACACGGACCACGACGACTCCATCAAGATCATCCACCGCGCGCTCGACGCGGGGATCAACTTCGTGGACACCGCCGACGTCTACGCCCGCGGCGAGTCGGAGGAGATCGTCGGGAAGGCGCTCAAGGACCGCCGCGACGACGTCGTGCTCGCGACCAAGGCGCACGCCGCGATGGGCGACGACCCCAACCACCGCGGCAACTCGCGGCGCTGGCTGGTGCGGGAGGTCGAGGACTCCCTGCGCCGCCTGCAGACCGACCACCTCGACCTCTACCAGATCCACCGCCCCGACCCCGAGACCGACGTCGAGGAGACGCTCTCCGCGCTGACCGACCTCGTGCGCAGCGGCAAGGTCCGCGCGATCGGGTCGTCGACCTTCCCCGCCTCCGAGATCGTCGAGGCGCAGTGGGTGGCCGAGCGCCGCGGGTACGAGCGGTTCCGCACCGAGCAGCCGCCCTACTCGATCCTCAACCGCGGCATCGAGCGCGAGGTCCTGCCCGTCTGCCGCCGCTACGGCATGGGGACGCTCGTCTGGAGCCCGCTGGCCATGGGCATGCTCACCGGGAAGATCCGCAAGGGGCAGGAGGCCGGCACGCAGCGGGCGCAGCGCACGCCGGGCCGCTTCACCGACGAGCGCAAGCTCGACGCCGTCGAGGAGCTGATCCCGCTCGCCGAGGAGGCCGGCCTGTCGATGGTCCACATGGCGATGGCGTTCGCCGTGGCCCACCCGGCCGTCACCTCGGCGATCATCGGTCCGCGCACCATGGAGCAGCTCGACGACGTGCTCGCCGGCGCCGAGGTCCGCCTCGACGACGACCTCCTCGACCGCATCGACGCGATCGTCCCGCCCGGGGTCGACGTCAACCCCGGCGACGTCTCCTACGAGCCGCCGGCGATCGGCGACACGGACCGGCGCCGCCGCAAACCCGAGGAGCGGGCCGCATCCGGGAATTAATTCCCACGGTGCGGACGGATGGCCGATTGAGGTGCGTACCCCGCGCCCGGAACCATGATCAGTCCACGTGCTCGGAGGGGGTTCGTCGATGGGCAGTGTCGCCGTCGTGATCATCGTCGTCGTGGTGCTGCTGGTGATCGCCGGCATCGCGGCGCTCGTGCTGGCGCGCCGACGGCGCCAGCAGCAGCTCGAGCAGGAGTTCGGCCCGGAGTACGAGCGCCGCGTCCAGGAGACCGGCGACCGCAAGGCGGCCGAGAAGGAGCTCCGCGAGCGCAAGGACCGCCACGACAAGCACGAGCTCCGGGACCTGGAGCCCGCCGAGCGCGAGCGCTTCCAGGGTGACTGGCAGCAGGTCCAGCGCGGCTTCGTCGACGACCCGGGCGGCGCCGTCGAGCACGCCGACGCCCTGCTCGTGACGATCATGCGGTCGCGCGGCTACCCGGTGGAGGACGGGCGCCGGCGCGCCGACGACCTGTCCGTGGCCCAGCCCCACCTCGTGCAGGACTACCGGCGTGCCCAGGACGTCGTCACCGCCCACCGGCAGGGGCAGGCCAGCACCGAGGACCTCCGCGGCGCGTTCACCTCGTTCCGCACGCTCGTCGAGGCGATGCTCGACGAGGGGCACGACTCCGGCGACGGGGGCGGGCACGGCGCCCGCGGCGACGGTGCCGGTCCGGGCGCGGCGGGGTCGACCGAGCGCATCCCCGGCGCCGGCGGCGGTGGGGACGACCAGCGGATCGGGCACCCCCGCGCCGCGACCGAACGCATCCAGCCGCCCCCCGGTGGGGCACCCGGGCAGGCGCCCCCACAGGCGCCGCCGCAGGGCCCCCCGCCCGGTCGCGGGGCACCCCCCGCAGGTCCGGGCGGCCCGGCCGGCCCGGGCGGTCCCCCGTCGGCGCCTCCGGCGTCCGGCGGTCCCGACGGACACCAGGAGTATCGGCGATGAGCCACCCCGAGCAGGGCCGCACGGCCGACCACGCCGACGACCAGTACGCCGCCGGGCACGAGCGCCCGGGCGGGTACGACGAGGACCCCCGCCAGAACGCCCACCAGTACGGCGAGCAG
>NZ_BAABHO010000075.1:0-14350 GCF_039542135.1 Actinomycetospora chlora | reverse complement strand
CAGCAGTACGGCGAGCAGCAGTACGGCGAGCAGCAGTACGGCGAGCAGCAGTACGGCGAGCAGCAGTACGGCCAGCAGACCGAGCAGTACGGCCGGCCGGCGCCGGGGGCACCGCAGGGCGACCCGTACGGCGGCCAGCAGCACGGCCAGCAGCAGTACGGTCAGCAGCACGGCCAGCCCGGCCAGCAGTACGGCGGCCAGCAGCAGTACGGCCAGCAGCCCGGCCAGCAGTACGGCGGGCAGCCGCAGCCGCACGCCGCGCCCGGGGGGCAGCAGCAGTACGCTGCCCCGCCGCAGGCCGACCCCTACGGCCAGCAGCCCGGCGGCCAGCAGTACGGGAGCCAGCAGGGCACCCCGTTCACCGAGCGCCACGGCGAGCAGGCCGGACAGCAGCAGGCCGGACAGCAGCAGTACGCCCAGCAGCCGGGCCAGCAGTACGTCCAGCAGCCCGGGGCCGGCATGGGCGGGCAGCCCGGCGCCTACCCCGGGCCCCCCGACCACGCGGGCGACGCACCGGGCGAGCCGGCCACGTCCGACCGGGGCGCGGCCGGCGGGCACGACAGCGGCCACGGCGGGGCGGGCGACGGCGACGCCCCGCGCGGCACGATCATCGACGCCGACCGCGCGAACCAGTGGCGCTCGCAGTGGGAGGAGGTCCGCCTGATGTTCGTGGACCGCCCCCAGGACGCGGTGTCCCGGGCCGACGGGCTGGTGGGCGAGGTGCTCGAGGAGCTCTCGCGCACGTTCTCCAGCCAGCGCAGCGCGCTCGACCCCGCCGCGCTCGGCGGGGACCCGTCCACCGAGGAGATGCGCCGCGCGGTGCAGCGCTACCGGGAGTTCTTCGACCGGCTGCTCACGCTCTGACGGCCTAGGGTGCGCCGATGGTCTCGACCCGGGCCTTCGGCCGCACCCTCGACCGTCTCGCCCCGGTCGTCGGTGCGGTGACGCGGGCGCACATCGCCCTCTACCGCCGCACCGGCGGCCGACTCGGGCACACCCTGCCCGGGCTGCCGACGATGCTGCTGCTCGACCACGTCGGCGCCCGCAGCGGACGGCCGCGGACCACCCCGCTGCTGTACTTCCCGCATCCCGACGACCCGGACGACCTCGTGATCGTCGCGTCGTACGGCGGGCACCCGCGGCACCCGGCGTGGTTCCACAACCTGCGCGCGCACCCGGACACCACCGTCCAGCTGCGCGACGAGGTGCGTCTCGTGCACGCCCGGATCGCCCGCGACGAGGAGCGCGAGCGCCTGTGGCCCGCCGCCGTCGCCACCTACGGGTCGTTCGCCGGTTACCGCCGCCGCGCCGACGAGGTCGGCCGGACGATCCCCTTCGTGGTCCTCACCCGGAGGCGCTAGCCGCGCAGGCGGACGTGGTCCGGCGTCAGGTCCTTGATCGACGATACGCCGAGCAGGGCCATGGTCCGGCGAATCTCCGCGGTGAGCAGCACCGCGAGGTGCTCGACGCCGCGCTCGCCGCCGGCCATGAGCGCGTAGAGGTAGGCCCGCCCGACCAGGCAGCCCGAGGCCCCGAGGGCGACCGCGGCGACGATGTCGGCGCCGGAGGTGATGCCCGTGTCGAGGATGACCTCGGCCTCGCCGCCCACCTCCGCGACCACCGCGGGCAGGGTCTCGAGCGGTACCGGCGCGCGGTCCAGCTGGCGCCCGCCGTGGTTGGACACGACCACGGCGTCGGCGCCCGCGTCGATCACCCGCCGGGCGTCCGCCGCGGTCTGGACGCCCTTGACGACGAGCGGCCCGTTCCACGTGGAGCGGAGCCAGGCGAGGTCGTCGAGGGTCAGCGCCGGGTCGAACATGGTGTCGATGAGCTCGGCGACCGTGCCCTCCCACGAGGTGAGGGCGGCGAACTCCAGCGGCGCCGTCGTCAGCACGTTCGCCCACCAGTGCGGGTGGCGCGCCATGTCGAGGAGGGTCCGCGCGGTGAGCGCGGGCGGGATCGTCAGCCCGTTGCGGGCGTCGCGCAGGCGCCGGCCCCCGACGGGGGTGTCGACCGTCAGCATGATCGCCTCGTTGCCGGCCTCCGCGGCCCGCCGGACGACCTCGGCGCTCGCCGCGCGGTCGCGCCAGAGGTAGAGCTGGAACCATCGCCGGGTGTCCGGTGCCGCCGCGGCGAGGTCGGCCGGCGAGGTCGTGCCCATGGTCGAGAGGGTGTGCGGCACCCCGATCCGGCCCGCGACGCGCGCGACCGCCGGCTCGCCCTCGTGGTGCATCATCCGGGTGAAGCCGGTGGGGGCGAAGGCGAACGGCAGCGCCGTCGGCCCGCCGAGCATCGTCGTGCTGGTGTCGATGTGCGAGACGTCGCGCAGCACCGACGGCCGGAACTCGAGGTCGGCGAACGCCGCCCGCGCGCGGCGCAGGGACACCTCGCCCTCGGCGGCGCCGTCGGCGTAGTCGAACACTGCCCGCGGGGTGCGGCGGCGGGCGATCTCGCGCAGGTCGGCGACCGTGTGGGCGCGGTTGAGGCGCCGCCGCACGGGGTCCGGGTCGGGGCGCGCGAGCCGCAGCAGCGGCCGCAGCTCCGACGGGCGCGGCAGCCGGCGGGGGGTACGCGGCACCGGCCCGGTGGGGCCGGCCTGCGGGGGCGTCATCGACCCACGTCCTCTCGCTGAGTCTCCCGGCCCGCGGCGGCGGGCGCCGCCACCCACCGAACGTCGCCGGGCGCGTGGCGTCAAGCGGGAGACGGAGCAGATGGGGGAGCACGCCGATAGGGGAGCTCGACCTCGGGGAGCGGGAGTCCGGGGCGGCGGAGCGCAGCGGCGTGGCCCGCCCGTGGCGGCGGCCGGTGCGGTACAACCGTCGCGGGCCACCGAGGGGTGGGCCGGTGGTCGGTGGGAGGACGAGGGTCGTGAGCTACCCGCAGCGTTCGTGGGACGACGGTGACGTGGAGGTCGTCGGCAAGCGGCTGTGGGCCGGCGGGGTCGCGACGGCGGTGGTGGCCGCCGGCATCGCGATCGTCGGCGTCCTCATCCTCTCCAACGTCTTCGACCTGGGCATCCAGACCGCGCAGCGCAGCGGCGCGCTGGTCGACAACGCGCTGACGATCATCCCGGTGTGCGCCGTGATCGCCGCGCTGGCGGGTACGGCGCTGCTGCACCTGCTGCTGCTGACCACACCGCGCCCGGCGACGTTCTTCTCGGCGATCGTGCTGCTGGTGCTCGCGGTGCTGCTGCTGCAGGTGTTCCTCGCCGCGGGCGGCGTGGTCGACCACATCGCCACCGCGATCCTCTACGCCGCGATCGGCCTGGCGATCATCTCGATGCTCTCGGGGGTCTCCCGCACGGCCGTGCGTCCCGTGACGTCCGCGGGCTGGGGCGGGCGCCAGTACGAGGGGCGCTACGACCAGCGATACGGCACCTACGAGCGTGACCCCTACGCCGACCCGTACCCCAACCAGGGTGACCGGACGTCGCGGTACGACCCGCGGGGTCCCCAGGGTGGCGGTCGCTGGGGGTAGGCGGTCAGGCCACGGCGGTCACCCTGGGTGATCGCGTGGCGGCGTGACGTTGATGCCATTGCCTTGACCCCCCTCGTGACGCCTGACGACGATCGAGGCGCGTGATGCTCCTCGCGGGTGTAGTCCCCTGCCCGCGTCCAGCTGCGTCGCCCCGGGTGGGCGGCACCGGGAGGAAGAGGTCTCGATGGCACCCACGGCGGTCAACGGCGCGAGCAGTGAGCACCAGCACGAGGTCGCCAGGCGGCCACCCGCCCGCGCGGCGGCCACCCCGCCGGTGGATCTCGACACCGCGCGGGCGTCCCTGCGGCTGGCGCTGCCGGAGCCGGGCAGCAAGTACAGCCAGGACGACGAGTGGTGCGTCGTGGCCGAGCCCGACGGCTCGTGGGGCGAGTACCGCTTCCACGACTACGACCGCATCTTCCGGGTGCCGGGCCTCTACGAGAAGATCTTCTACGACGTCCTGGCCTGCGACTCCCCGCGGTTCATGGTCGGGCTGCTGCGCGACGCCCTCGACGCCGAGGGCGCCGGCGCGAACACGCTGCGCGTGCTCGACCTCGGCGCCGGCAACGGGATCATGGCCGAGGAGCTCGCCGCGATCGGCGTCCCCTACGCGGTCGGCGTCGACATCCTCCCCGAGGCCCGCGACGCCGCCCACCGCGACCGGCCGGGGCTCTACGCCGACTACCACGTCGCCGACCTCACGGCCCTGCCCGCGGCGGAGCGGGACGAGCTCGCCGCGCACCGGCTCAACGCCCTGACCGTCGTGGCCGCGCTCGGCTTCGGCGACATCCCGCCGCAGGCGTTCCGCACGGCCTACGACCTCGTCGACGACGGGGGCTGGATCGTCCTCACGATCAAGGACGCGTTCCTCCAGGACACCGACACCACCGGCTTCGGCGGCATGATCGGCGAGTCGATCCGCTCCGGGGCGCTCGAGGTGGTGCGCCGGGAACGCTTCCAGCACCGCCTGGCCACCGACCGCAGTCCCCTGCTCTACGAGGGGATCGTGGCCCGCAAGCGCGGTCCGCTCGCGGGCTGAGATCCGTGTCCATGACTCGTCGGTAACCGTGTGACCCAGGTCCCAGCGGGGCACACTGACTCCCGGGACGCGCCAGGTGCGGCGCGTCCCGTGGAGTCGACGTGGAGGTCGCCGACATGACCGTGCAGCGAGACGCAGCGCAGCCAAGCTCGATCCCGTGGGACCGCGGCGGCGTCCCCGCCCTGCCGGGCGCGAACGTCGACCTCGCGACCACCCTGGAGTCGGTGGTGCCGGCGGACCTGCTGGCCGAGGTCGACCCGGCCCTGTGGGGCCGTACGGTGGTGCAGCTCGCGCAGGGGCTGCTCACCCACCCGGCCGACGTCGGGCGGGTGGCCGCCTCGCACGCCGCGCTGGCCACCCGCATCGGCACGGCCGCCCTCGCGCGGGTGTTCGGCTCGTCGGCGGACGGGCCGGTGCCGGTGGAGAAGGACGGCCGGTTCTCCGACACCACGTGGGAGGAGAACCCGGTCTACTGGGGCCTGCGCCAGCAGTACCTCGCGCTGGTGGGCACGCTGCACGACCTCGTCGACGCCGCGGGTCTCGACGAGTCCTCCCGCGAGCGGGCCTCGATGCTCGCCGACGTCCTGGGCAGCGTCCTGTCGCCCACCAACGTGCTGCCCGGCAACCCGTCGGCGCTCAAGCGCGCCTTCGAGACCGGCGGGTCGAGCGTGGTGGCCGGGTTCCGCCAGTTCCTCGACGACCTCGCCACCAACCAGGGCCGCCCGCAGCAGGTCGACCGCACGAACCTGCGGGTCGGCCAGGAGCTGGCGGCGACGCCCGGCAAGGTCGTCTACCGGAACCGGCTCATGGAGCTCATCCAGTTCGAGCCGCAGACCGACGAGGTCCACGAGATCCCGATCCTCGTGAGCCCGCCGTGGATCAACAAGTACTACATCATGGATCTCTCCCCGGGCCGCAGCCTCCTGGAGTGGGCGGTGCAGGCCGGGCACACCGTGTTCGTCATCAGCTACCGCGACCCGGACGAGTCGATGGCCGACACCGGGCTCGACGACTACCTCGAGCTCGGCAACCTGTCCGCCCTGGACGTCGTCCAGGACATCACCGGCGCCGAGAAGGTCAACCTCGTCGGTCTGTGCCTGGGCGGGCTCATGGCCACCATCGCCACCGCGATGCTCCACGCCCGCGGCCAGGGCGACCGGATCAACTCCCTGACCCTGACGAACACCCTGCTGGACTACTCCGACCCGGGGCCGGTCTCGAGCTTCGTCGACCCCGAGATCGTCGAGCGGCTCGAGCGGAAGATGGCCAAGACCGGCTACCTGCCCGCCGAGTCGATGGCCAGCACGTTCGACCTCCTGCGCGCCAACGACCTGATCTTCAACTACGTCGGGCCGAACTGGCTGGAGGGCCGGACGCCGCCGGCGTTCGACATCCTGGCCTGGAACAACGACTCGACGCGGATGCCCGCGAAGATGCACGCGTTCTACCTGCGGCACTTCTACCTCGAGAACGAGCTGTCCCGCGGCGAGCTCGAGCTGCTCGGCGAGCACCTGTCGCTCAAGTCGATCACCAACGACACCTTCATCGTGGCCGCGATCAACGACCACATCGCGCCGTGGCGCACCTCGTTCCAGTCGACCTCGCTGCTCGGTGGCGACGTCACCTTCACGCTGTCCAACGGCGGCCACATCGCGGGCGTCGTCAACCCGCCCGGCAAGAAGGCCAAGTACTGGCTCGGCACCGTCGGCGGCGACGCCGCGCCGGACGCCGACACCTGGCTGCAGCGGGCCAGTGAGGTCAAGGCCTCCTGGTGGGAGCCGTGGCGCGACTGGATGGGCGAGCGCGGTGGCGGGATGCGCACGCCGCCGCCCACGGGCTCCGACGCGTACCCGCCCCTGGGTGACGCCCCGGGGTCGTACGTGCTCGGGAACGGCTAGTACCCGCGGGTAGCGCACCCGGCCGCGAGTCACCCGGCAAACCCTGGGTAACGGCGGTGGTCCGCGGGTCGATCCACGGTTGACGGGGCCGTCCGGCCTCGTCACCGTGTTGCACGGAGCGCAATGTCGCTTCGCCTCGTGCAACCGCTGTCCGCCGCCGCCTCCACACCCGGGGTGCCCCATGAACCGCCACGCCTCCGTCGCCCTGCGCCGCAAGGTCGACGACGCCGTCGGCTCCGCGTACGACCAGCTGTTCCTGCGCCTGGACCTGCTGCTCGCGAGCCGTCACGCCCGCTGCGGGTGCGACGCATGCGCGGCCCGCACGGTCGAGGAGCACGCGTGCCTCGTGGCCGCCCTGCCGCCGGTGGGATGACCCACAGCAGGGTGGCCACGATCACGTCGTCCGGTCGTCGTGGCGGGCTTGCTTGGTAAACTGAGCACGTCACCGACGACGCGGAGGATCCACCCATGGCCACCCCCACCGCCGACCAGACCCGCGACCAGGCGCTCGACGTGATCGCCCAGGTCCAGGAGGCCGGTCTCCGGCTCGCCGGATCGGTCGCCGAGAGCTGGTCCGCCGTCCTGCGCGGCGTCCCCGGCCTGAGCGGCTCGCTGGGCGAGGCCCGCCCGCAGGAGCTGGCCGCGCGCCTGCCCCAGTCCGCGGGCGAGGCCGTCGACCGCTTCTACGACACCGGCGTGCAGATGCTCGAGGCCCAGCGCGCCGCGGCCCACCACGTGCTCGACGCCGTCGCGCCCTCGCTGCGCTCGGTCATGGTCACCCCGCCCGGCGCCCGGCGCTGACGATGACCGGCCCGGGGGGTGCGTGGGAGGACCACCGCCGCGCCCTGGGCGGGTTCATCCGTAGCCAGCGCAAGCTGGCGCGGCTCTCGCTGCGCCAGCTGTCCGCGCTGAGCAACATCTCCAACCCGTACCTGAGCCAGATCGAACGAGGGCTGCACGAGCCGTCGGTCCGCGTGCTGCACGCGATCGCGGAGGCCCTCGACATCTCGGCCGAGAACCTGCTGCTGCAGGCCGGCCTCGTGCGCGAACAGGCCGCCGGGAACGGCGTCGGGCACCCCGACGGCGTCGGCGTCACGGACACCTCGACCGAACGGGCGATCCGTGCCGACTCGCGGCTCTCCGACGCGCAGAAGGAGGCGTTGATCTCCGTGTACCGCAGTTACACCGCCGGTGGCGCGTCGTGAGCGCGCTCGCCGCCCTGCCCGACCCGACGCCGGACGCGGGGCGCGGTCTCGCCGACGAGGTGATCACCGACATCACCGTCGCCGGGCAGCGCCTGCACGTCGCCCACCGGCCCGGCGCCGCGGGCCGCCGCCCGCTGGTGCTGGTCAACGGCATCGGCGCGAGCCTCGAGTTCCTGCAGCCGCTGGTCGATGCGCTCGACCCGCAGCGCCCGGTCGTCCGCTTCGACGTGCCCGGCATCGGCGGGTCGCCGCTGCCGTGGGTGCCGTTGCCGATGGCCGGGCTGGCCGCGCTGCTCGCCGGCCTGCTCGACCGTCTCGGCTACGCGCGCGCCGACGTCCTCGGCCTGTCGTGGGGCGGGGGGATCGCGCAGCAGTTCGCGCTGCAGCACCCGGACCGCACCGGCCGGCTGGCCCTGGTCAGCACCGGGATGGGCGCCTGCATGGTGCCTGCGCGCCTGAGCGTGCTGGCCAAGATGCTCACCCCGCGGCGCTACAACGACCGCCGCTACCGCCACGACGCCGGCGCCGAGATCTACGTGGGCGAGGACCAGCAGGCTGTCGACGCCGTGTTCTCGCGGGCTCGCCGCGTCCGCACCCGGGGCTACCTGTTCCAGCTCACAGCGCTGATGACGTGGACGAGCCTGCCGGTGCTGCCGCTCATCGCCGCGCCGACGCTCGTGCTCAACGGGCGGAAGGACCCGGTGATCCCCGTGGTCAACGCCCACATCATGGGCGCGCTGCTGCCGCGGGCGACGGTGCACCTGCACGACGGCGGGCACGTCGGCATCCTCACCCGCCCGCACGAGCTCGGGCCCGTCCTCGAGGACTTCCTCGACAGCTGAACGATCGTTAAGGTCCGTCCGGTGACCGTGACGGACGGCTGGCGCACCTGGGTCCCCGAGCACCTGTCCTACCCGGAGGTGCCGGTCGGGGCCCTGCTCGACGGCGCGGCCCGGCGCTACGGCGACCGGGTCGCGTTCCGCCACCACGGCCGCGAGCTGAGCTACACCGGGCTGTGGCGCGCGGCCTGCGGCCTGGCCCACCACCTGCAGCAGCAGCGCGGCGTGCGGCCCGGCGACGTCGTCGGCGTGCACCTGCCCAACGTGCTGTCGTTCCCGATCGCCTACTACGGGATCCTGCTGGCCGGGGCGACGTTCACGCCGGTCAGCCCGCAGCTGCCGGCCGACGGCGTGGCCGCGCAGCTCGCCGACGCGGGCGCCGTCGCCGTGATCGGGCTGCAGGACACGGGTTCCGGGGTCCCGTTCCTGCCGACCGACGGCGTGCGCGTCGACGGCGCCGGCGACGCCGAGCACCCGCCGGTCGTCGACATCGACCCGGTCGTGGCGCGGGCCCACCTCGCCTACACCGGCGGCACCACCGGCAGCCCCAAGGGCGTGGTGCTCACGCACGCCAACGTCGTCAGCAACGTCCTGCAGTACGCCTGCCACGGCAGCGGCGCACGGCCCGTGCCCGGCGTCGCCGGCGACGTCGGGCTCGAGCAGGTGGGGCCGCCCGAGGAGTGGCCGATCCGGCTGGGCGAGGGCGTCGGCATCGCCGTCGCGCCCTGGTTCCACGCCATGGGCACGATCGGCGGGATCGGCGTCGCCGTGGTGTCGGGCGCGACGAGCATCGTGCACGAGCGCTTCGACCCCGTCCGGCTCCTCACCGACGTCGAGACCCACCGGGCGACGACGGTCACCGGCGCGCCGCCGCTGTTCCACGCCCTGCTGAGCCACCCGGAGGCCGCGGGCCGCGACCTCACCTCGGTGCGGACGGTGACCTCGGGGGCGGCCCCGATGCCGCTCGCGCTCGCGCACCGCATCTCCGCGCGGATGCCCGAGGCCGTCATCGTCGAGGGCTACGGCATGACCGAGGCGACGATGGGCCTGACCCTCGGCGCCACGGCGCGCTCGGCGCACCGGCGGGTCGGGACGGTGGGCGTCCCGGTGCCCGACACCGAGATCCGCATCGGGTCGCCGGACGCGCCCGCCGCCCCGGGGGAGGCGGGCGAGGTCTGGGCCCGCGGCCCGCAGGTGATGGCCGGCTATCTCGACCGGCCGGAGGCGACCGCCGAGACGCTCGTCGACGGCTGGCTGCGCACCGGCGACATCGGCGTGGTCGGCGAGGACGGCCAGCTGGAGATCGTCGACCGCGCCAAGGACATGCTGCTCTACAAGGGCTACAACGTGTATCCGCGCGAGCTCGAGGAGCTGCTGGTCGCCCGGCCCGAGGTGGCGCAGGCCGCCGTCGTCGGGCGCCCGGACCCGGCGGTGGGGGAGGAGCCGGTCGCGGTCGTCGTGCTCGCACCGGGCCAGGAGGCGGGCTCCGGCCTGGGCGCGACGCTGGCGGCGGCGCTGGACGAGCAGGTCGCCCCGTACAAGCGGCTGCGCGCGGTCCACGTCGTCGACGTGCTGCCGGTCTCCGCCGCGGGCAAGGTGCTCAAGCGCGAGCTGCGTGACCGGCTGGGTGGTGACCTCGGCGCGCCCGTCTGGCGCCGTGAGCAGGGAGGGAACGCGGGCTAGGCTGGACCCATGGCCCGGATCCGTATCGTGCGCGCCGCCGACGGACGGCAGTGGATGGTGCGCCAGAAGCTCGAGTGGGTCGACCCCTCCACGGGCGAGGACTTCGAGCACGACATGCAGGGTGGGCGCCTCGCGGCCATCGGCATCGTCTCGATCATGGGCCTGCTGTGGGTGGCGCTGCTGGCCTGGTGGTTCACCGGCAGCCAGGGCGTCGTCGTGCCGTGGTGGGTGTGGCTGCTCCTGCTGCTCATCGGCGCGTTCTTCCCCGGGCGCTGGGTGCTGCGCCGCCCGCGCACCCTCGTCGCCGAGACGCCGGGCGGGGCCGACGGCTCGGCCCCGGAGCGCTGGGTCGGCTGGGTCCGCGGCACTGCGGCGGCCCGCGAGGAGATGACCCAGACGATCCGCAGCCTCGAGACCCGGGCGACGCCCGCGTCCCCTGACAGTCCGCTGCAGCCGGTCAGTTGACGGGCTGGTGAGCTGACGTGCCCGAGCTGCCCGAGGTCGAGGCCCTCGCCGAGCACCTGCGCACCCACGCGCTGGCCCGGCCGGTCGCGCGCGTCGACCTCGCGAGCATGACCGTGCTCAAGACGTTCGACCCGCCGCTCTCGGCGCTCACCGGCCGCCTGGTGACGGGCGCGTCGCGGCACGGGAAGTTCCTGGACGTCCACCTCGACGGGCTCCACCTCGTGGTCCACCTGTCGCGGGCGGGCTGGCTGCGCTGGCACGACCAGGCGTCGACGACCCCGCCGAAGCCGGGCAAGGGCCCGCTCGAGTTCCGAGTGCACCTCGAGACCGTCGGCGGCCCGGGGTTCGACCTCACCGAGGCCGGCACCCAGAAGCGCCTGGCGGTCTACCTCGTGGACGACCCGCAGCAGGTCCCCGGTGTGGCCAAGCTCGGCCCGGACGCACTGTCGATCGGGCGGGCGGAGTTCGGGGAGCTGCTGGCGGGGAGGACCGAGCGGCTCAAGACGCTGATCGTCGACCAGCAGGTGCTCGCGGGCATCGGCAACGCCTACTCCGACGAGATCCTGCACGTCGCGAAGCTGTCGCCGTTCGCCGCCGCCGGCAAGCTCGACGCCGAGGCGGTCGACCGGCTGCACGCGGCGATGATCGGCGTGCTGTCGGAGGCGGTGGAGCGCGCCGTGGGCCAGGACGCAGCCCGTCTGAAGGGCGAGAAGCGCTCCGGGATGCGGGTGCACGCGCGGACGGGGCTGCCGTGCCCGGTGTGCGGCGACACGGTCCGCGAGGTCTCGTACGCCGAACGGTCGTTCCAGTACTGCCCCACCTGCCAGACACAGGGGCGCGCGCTGGCGGACCGCAGGCTCTCCCGTCTGGTCAAATAGGTGCCGTGCCCAGCTGGCTGACCGATCCCCGCGTGATCGCCGCTGTCGCGGTGGCGGTGGCGCTGGTGATCGCCGTGCTGGTCTACCGGCGGGTGAAGCGGCGCAACCAGTTCGCGTCGCCCCTGGAGCGGGCGACGTTCTCGACGCTGCACACCGTGTCGCTGGCCGCGCCGGCGCTGCGCGAGGGGCTCTCGGAGGGGTCGGCGCAGTTCGCGGTGCCCTACCTGCGCACCCTGCTCGACACCGAGGCCCTGTCGATGACGGGCTCGGACTGCGTGCCGCTGGCCTGGGACGGCGAGGCCGAGCACCACAGCCTGGACGTGCGCCAGTACGCCGAGAAGGTCATGCGCACGGGCCGCCAGCAGGTGGCCAGCCGCAAGGACATCGAGTGCGGGTCGCAGGACTGCCCGGTGCGCGGCATCGTCGTCGTCCCGCTCGAGGTGGACGGCAACGTCGCCGGGACGCTGGCCGCGGTCAGCGCCGACACCCCGGGCCCGGTGCTGCTGCGGGCGTCGGCCGAGGTCGCGCGGTACGTGTCGAGCCAGCTCGAGCTCGCCGACCTCGACGAGTCCCGCGCCCGGCTCAACCGCGCGGAGGTCCGGGCCCTGCGCGCCCAGATCTCGCCGCACTTCATCTACAACGCGCTCAACACCGTCGCCTCGTTCATCCGCACCGACCCCGAGCGGGCCCGCGAGCTGCTCATGGAGTTCGCCGACTTCACGCGCTACTCGTTCCGCCAGGCCGGCGAGTACACGACGCTGGCCGACGAGCTCAAGAACATCGACCGCTACCTCGCGCTCGAGCACGCCCGCTTCGGCAACCGCCTCAACGTCAAGGTCCAGGTCGCACCCGAGGTGCTCTCGGTGGTGCTGCCGTTCCTGGCGCTGCAGCCGCTGGTGGAGAACGCCGTGCGCCACGGGCTGTCGGGCAAGCCCGGCGGCGGCACGGTGTCGCTGACGGCGGAGGACTCGGGCGCGGAGTGCACGATCATCGTCGAGGACGACGGCGTGGGCATGGACCCGAAGGCGCTCACCGAGGAGAACCGCGATGCCCACCTCTCGGGCGCCCACGTGGGGCTCGGCAACGTCGACGACCGCATGCGCTCGGCCTTCGGTCCCGACTACGGGCTGATCGTGGAGACCGAGCGCGGCGCCGGCACCAAGATCATCCTGCGCGTCCCCAAGTTCCGCGCCGGGGTGCGCGTGTAGCAGCGCGGATAGGGTCGAGGACATGGTGCGATTCGGCCCCTCCCTGTCCTCGGTCCTGCCCGGCCCCCTGGCGGCGGCCACCGGCCAGCGCACGGTCAGCGTCGTGCGCCTGCAGGGCGTGATCGCGGCGACGTCCGGGCCCGTGCCGCGGGCGGTCATCAACATCACCGCCGTCGAGGACGCCCTGCGCCGGGCGTTCACCGCCGACCGCGTGCAGGCCGTGGCGCTGGTCATCAACTCGCCGGGCGGGTCGGCCACCCAGTCCGCGCTCGTCGCCGACCGCATCCGCGGCCTGGCCGGGGAGCACGAGGTGCCGGTGCTGGCGTTCTGCGAGGACGTCGCCGCCTCCGGCGGGTACTGGCTGGCCTGCGCCGCGGACGAGATCTACGCGCACCCGACGTCGCTGGTCGGGTCCATCGGCGTCGTGTCGGGCGGGTTCGGGCTCCAGGGGCTCATCGAGCGCTACGGCATCGAGCGCCGCCTGCACACCGCGGGCGCGAACAAGGCGCGCCTCGACCCCTTCCAGCCGGAGAAGGCCGAGGACGTCGAGTGGCTGCTCGGGATGCAGGGCGAGCTGCACGAGCTGTTCATCGAGTGGGTGCGGTCGCGGCGGGGGGACTCCCTCGACGAGACCGCGGACCTGTTCACCGGCGAGGTCTGGACGGGGCGGCGGGCCAAGGAGCTCGGGCTCGTCGACGACCTCGGCACCGCCCGCGACGTCCTCGCCCGGCGCTTCCCGGACGCCGAGCCGGTGACGGTCGAGCCGCGGCGCCCGCTGCTCGCCCGCCTCGGGCTCGGGGGTGTCCTGGGGCCGGCGGCGGCCCCGGCGACCGCGCTGATCGACCCGATCGGCAGCGCGCTGGAGTGGGTCGAGCACCGGGCGTTGTGGAGCCGCTTCGGGCTGTGACGGTTCTCCGGGGCCCGATTCGACTCCCGCCGTCGCCCGCACGGACCTAGGCTCTCCCGGTCAGGGCGTCCCCCGGTTCGCGCGGGAGGTGGTGGACCGTGCCGGTCCCCGACGTCCCGTGGGGTGGGCGCGACACGTCGGCGCTGAGCCACGAGCTGATCCACCGCTGGGTCCACGACGGTGCCGACCCGGCCGCGCTCGACTCGGCCAGCCGCCGCCACGCCGCCCGGGGCGAGGAGCTGCGGGTCGCCGCGGAGCGCCTCGAGCGCGCCCACGGCCGGCTGGGGACCGCCTGGCGCGGCCGGGACGCCGAGGCCGCGGCGAACCACGTCCGGACGCTCGTCGCGCGCATGAGCCGGCTCGGGGACGCCGTCACGGGGCAGGCCGGCAGCCTCCAGGGGGTGCGCGACGCCCTCGCGCGCGTCCAGTCGCTCGTCGGGCCGCCGCGGGCGCCCGCGCTGCCGGTGCTGGGGGCACCTCCGGGGGGCCCGGGTCTCGCCGGCGCGCTCGCCACGGGCGGGCCGCCCGACGGCTTCGCCCCTTTCCAGGCCGCCCAGGCCGACGAGCGTGCCGCCCAGGGCGCCTACCGCGCCTACCTCGAGCAGTCCGGGCAGGCCGCCCGTCGGGCTCCGTCGGCGGTCGACGGCCTGGCCGGGCGGGCCTCGGTCGGCCCGGTGCCCGACGCGGCGCCGGTGCGCGGCGGCGTGCCCGCGTCGCCCGCGGGACCGGGCGTGGGCGGCGGGCTGCCGGC
>NZ_BAABHO010000074.1:0-25674 GCF_039542135.1 Actinomycetospora chlora | reverse complement strand
ACCGTCCAGGACCGCAGCCACCGCGAGGCGCTGATCCTGGTCGATGCTCACGAACTGGACGCTAGCCCCGACCCCCGACAGTCCCGGGCCCAGAACGGGCCCACGCTTACCGACCGAGCATCACGGAACGGTAACGATCCCGAGGCCCAGAGGGCCTAGATGATCGCGACCGCGACCACCAGGCCGAGCGCGACGTGCATCGCCGCGATGACGCCGGCGTCGGCGGTGAAGCGGTCGTCGTGCAGGCATCCGTCGACGTCCAGCCGAGCCACGGCCTCGAGGCCGCGGACCGCCAGGACCTGGGCGATGATCCCGACCAGGCCGTAGATCGAGGTGTTGAGGATGCCGGCGAGGAAGCCGCCACCGGACACGTAGATGGCCGTGACGACGATGAACGCCATCGACACCATGCCCGCCGCGGACACCACGACGGCGTTGGGGCGACCCTCGCGGACGAGCCCCCGCAGGTCGCCGGGCGTCGTGAGGTCGATGGCGAAGTAGCCGACATACATCAGCACGGCGCCGATCACGGCGTACACCGCGATGAGGCCGATGTTGACGCCCATCGTGGGCCAGAAGTCGGGTGCGAGCACGGGGGTCAGGCCCTCCATCCGGACGAACGGGGCGCCAGACTAGGGCACTGTCCGGATGGGTCGAGCTCCGCTCCGCTGCGTCTCCCTCAGTCGGGGATCCGGTGCGGCACGAAAGCGGCCCCGTTGTCGGTGATCAGGCCGGTCGTCTCGCGGATGCCCAGACCCGCGGAGGTGTCACCGACGATCCAGGCGCCGAGGGCGGGGCGGTAGCCGTCGAACTCGGGCAGCGGGTCGAAGAGCTGGTAGACGTACCCCTCCTCGCCGTAGACACCGCCCATCTCCGTCTCGTAGCCCGGCGCGACGATCTGGATGTTCGCGCCCTCGCGCCCCAGCAGCGGCTTGCGGACGTACTCGGTGAGCATCCCCGGATCGCCCAGCGACGCCGGGAGCAGGTTCGGGTGCCCCGGGTACATCTCCCACAGCACGGCGAGCAGCGCCTTGTTCGACAGCAGCGTCTTCCACAGCGGCTCGATCCACGCCGTCTCGGGCAGGCTGCGGACGACGTGCTTGCCGAAGTCGTCGCCGAGCACCCACTCCCAGGGGTACAGCTTGTCGACGACGGCGATCGGCGCCTCCTCGAGGTCGACGAAGCGATCGAGCGCGGAGTCCCAGCCCAGCTGCTCGATGGCCAGCCCGACCGTGTCGAGACCGGCCTCGGCCGCGCACTCCTGCAGGTAGGCCGTCGTGACGTGGTCCTCGCCGGTCGGGTCGGCCTGCGACCAGCAGAAGTGCACCTCGTTGCGGGGCAGCTTCGCGGCGATCTCGCCCCAGCGCTCGACCAGCTTCTCGTGCAGGGAGTTCCACTGGTCGTCGTCGGGGTGGACGTCCTTGAGCCAGTACCACTGGCAGATCGACGCCTCGAGCAGCGTCGTCGGGGTGTCGGCGTTGTACTCCATGAGCTTGGCCGGGCCCGACCCGTCGTAGCGGAGGTCGAAGCGCCCGTAGAGGTGCGGGTCGCCCCGCCGCCACGACGCCGCGACCGCCTCCCAGCTCCACTCGGGCAGCGCGAAGTCGCGGAAGCGCTCGGTGGTGACGACGTGGTCGACCGCCTCCAGGCACATGGAGTGCAGCAGCTCGACGTCGGCCTCGAGCGAGAGGACCTCGGACATGTCGAACACGTAGTGCACCGACTCGTCCCAGTACGGCCGCGCACCGTTCATGCCCATCGCGGGGGTCCCGAAGACGAGCCCCTGCTCCTCGACCTTCGACTGCCAGTCCGGGCGGGGCCTGCCGGTCGCGCGCTGCACGGCCGTGATCCTGCCCTACGCGGACGGCCTAGCTGCCGCTGGAGCTGCTCCCCGAACCGCTGCTCGAGCTGCCCGACCCGCTGGAGCTGCCCGACCCGCTGGAGCTGCCACCGACGCCGAGCCCGCCGCGGCTGACCGTGCCGCTGCTCGAGGTCGAGCCGAGCGAGCTGCCCGAGGTGCCGCTGCGCACGCTGGTCCCGCTGGCGGGCGGCGAGGTGCTCCCGCCCGAGGCGACCGTGCCCACGGGCGAGCGCGAGCCGTAGTTGTAGTGGTACTGGTTGCCGAAGCCGCCGAGGAAGATCGGCACGAAGACGCCGCTGCTGTTGTAGTAGCCGCCCTGCTGGGGACCACCGCAGTTCTCGTCGGGCACGACGACGCCCTGCGGGTCGACGCACTGGGCGTCGACCTCGTCGGGCGAGCTCGCGGCGTAGACGACGGCGACGAGCGCCACGACGCCCACCGCGACACCGCCGCCGACGAGCACCCGCTTGCGGACCTTGCGCTTGCGCTCCTCCGCCGCCGCGGCGGCCTCGGCCTGGGCGCGCTCGCGGCGCTGGGCCTCGCGGCGGGCGCGCTGCTCGGCGACCGTGGGCTCGCGGGGCCTGGTGGTCGCCGGGTCCTGCTGTCGCATCCGGCCGCGCGGGCGCTCGCCGGAGCCGGAGCCCGTCCCCGTGTCGGCCCCGACGGCGGCCAGCGCGCCGCTGCCCGAGCCCTCGGTCGCGGTGGGCACCCCGGACGGGGGTGTGGCGGCGTCCTCGGCGTCGTCCCCCGACCGGTGCCGGCCGACCACCTGCGACGTGTCGACCTTCTCCGTCGGACGGGAGGACGCGGCGTCGGCGCGCAGCGCGTCGAGGTCGACCTTCTCGGTCCGCCGCTCCGACGAACGCTCCTGATCGTCGTCTCGTCCCGTCATGGCCCCTCCACCCACCGTCACCGGCTCGTCACCGACACCGTCCGGCGCGCGCCGGTCACCGCCGATCCTGCCCGACACCGGGGCATACGGCCCGTGCGGACACGGATCGGCATGATGTCAGGGCGATGCTGCTCCGCGAACGCCGGTCCGGCCCGCCCGCCGAGGGCGGCCCCGACGGCGACGACGACGGGCCCGCCACCGACGCCGCGGGCATCGACCGCTGGCTCGACCGCGTGTTGGGCCACGACGATGCCCGCGACCCGCGCCGCCGTGCCGCACGCCGCGGTGTCGTCGGCGTGCTGGTCGGCGCCCTCGTCATGCTCGTCGCCGCGACCGCGCTGGCGGCCACCGGCACCGGTCCGACCGTGCTCGGCCTCGCCAGCGCCCCCTCGGGCGCGGGCGGCGGGTCGTCGTCCGGGTCGTCCGACGAGCGTCCCGCCCTCACCACCGCACCCGGCCGCTGCCTGACCTGGAGCCGCGACGACGCCGGCGACGTGCGCGAGGTCGACTGCGGCCAGCAGCACCTCTTCGAGAGCGTCGGGGCGGTCACCGCGGCGCAGCCGCCCGGGACGCCGTTCCCGGCCGACGCGGCGTGGCAGCAGCTCGTCACCGACCAGTGCACCCCGCAGGCCCGGAACTACCTGCAGGGCAAGCTCGACCCGGCCGGCCGCTACCGGGCCGGCGCGCTCAAGCCGACCCAGGCGGCGTGGGACTCCGGCGACCGCACCGTGCGCTGCGGGCTGCAGGCCCCGGGCCGGACCGGGGCGCTCTTCCCGTCGACCGGGCGCGTCACCGACGCCGACCAGGCCGTCGTCTTCGACGCCGGCACCTGCCTGGGGCTCGCGGGCAAGGAGGTCTCCGACCCGACCTCGTGCACCGAGACCCACGCCGCGGAGGTCGCGGGGACGGTCGACCTCGGCACGCAGTTCCGCAACGGCTTCCCGTCGGTCGACGACCAGGACAACTACCTGCAGCCGACCTGCCAGCGGATCGCCGAGCAGTACGTCGGCTCGGCGCAGAAGCTCACCGACTCCAAGCTCACCGTCTACTGGACGAACGTGGCCGAGGAGTCGTGGACCGCGGGGACCCGCCGGGTGACCTGCAACCTCGGCTCGCTGCTCAGCGACAACACTGGTTTCGCGCCGCTGACCGGCAAGGCCGCGGACGGCGTCCGCATCGGGGGCGACGCACCCGCGACCGTGCCCAGCCTGCGTCCGGGGGCGCCCGCCACCGTGCCCGGCTCGGCGACGACCCCCGCGCCCGCCGACGGCGGCGCCGCCACCGGCGGCACGGCCGGCCAGGGCGCGGACCAGCCGGGCCAGCAGCCCGGCGGCCTCCCCCTGAACCTGCCGGTCCCCGGGGTCGGCGGCGGGGGCGACGCGGACGGCGGGGGCGGCGGGGGCTACTGACGTCGCCTAGCTTTCCGGCCGTGGACGTCGCGCCGGAGCGGTTCGAGGAACTCGTCGCGGACGCCCTCGACGAGCTGCCGGAACCCCTGACGCGGGCGATGGACAACGTCGTCGTGCTCGTGGAGGACCGCCACCCCTCCGAGCCCGACCTGCTCGGGATCTACGAGGGCGTCGCCCTGACCGAGCGCTACAGCGACTACGGCGGCGTCCTGCCCGACCGGATCACGCTATACCGCGTCGCCCTCGCCGACGTCTGCGACGACGAGGACGAGCTGCGCGAGGAGGTCGCCGTGACCGTCGTGCACGAGATCGCCCACCACTTCGGCATCGACGAGGCCACGCTCCACCGCCTGGGGTGGGGCTAGCCCGTCGGGTCGTCGGTGGCGGGCAGGCCGCCAGGGACCGTGTGGCGCCAGGCCACCAGCTCCCAGGCGGCGCCGCGCGGGCGCAGGACGACGCGCCCGCAGTTGCCGACGTGGTCCTCCTCGCCGCGGGGCGTGCCGACGTGCTCGACGAGGTCCTGCGCGGCCAGGCGCAGCGCCGCGCCGTGGCAGACGAGCACGACCGTGCCGCCGCCGGGATGGCGCTCGCGCAGGTCGGCGACGGCGGCACGGAAGCGCGCGACCACCTGGCGCCCGCTCTCCCCGCCGGGCTGGGTGACGTCGAGGTCCCCGTCCTCCCAGCACGCGACGATCCGGCGGAACTCGGCGATCGCGGGCTCGTCGTTGCGGCCCTGCAGGTCGCCGACCTGCGCCTCGTGCACCCCGGCGATCTCGACCGGCGCCAGGCCGACGTGGGCGGCGACGAGGCCCGCGGTCTCGGCCGCGCGCCGCGCCTGCGAGTGGTAGAGGCCGGCGATCGTGCCCTCGGTCCCGGCCGCGAGCTCGCGCCCGAGGGCGTCGGCCTGCTGGCGCCCGAGGTCGGTCAGCGGCGGCCCGGGCAGCACCGTGTCGAGGACGCGCTCGACGTTGGCCGGGGTCTGGCCGTGGCGGGCGAGGACGAGACGCAGGTCGCTCACGCGCCGCTCCCGTCGCGCAGGGCCTCCAGCCAGGCCGCGGCCTCCGCGTAGTCCTTCACGGTCTGCCCCGGCCCGGGGCCGGTGCCGCGCGGGGCGTCGTCGTCGGCGACGTCGTCGAGCCGGGCCCGCGGGTAGGAGCCGAGGAACCGCACGTCGGTGCAGCGCCGCCGCAGGGCGGCCAGGGCCTCGCCCATCGCGGCGTCCGCGACGTGGCCGGTGCCGTCGAGGAAGAACCAGTACTCGCCGCGGCGGTCCCGCAGCGGCCGGGACTCGATGCGGGTGAGGTCCACCCCGCGCACGGCGATCTCGGTGAGGACGGCCAGCAGCGCGCCCGGGACGTTGACGGTCGTCGCCGCCAGCGACGTCCGGTCGGCGCCGGTGGGGGCGGGCAGGCCGGGGGCCCCGGGCGGGCGCACGAGCACGAACCGCGTCACGGCGTCGCCCGTGTCGTGCACGCCCGAGGCCAGCTCGACCAGCCCGTGGTGGGCGGCGGCGACCGGTGCGCACACGGCGGCGTCCACCTCGCCGGCGGCCACCTGCGCGGCCGCCGCGGCGGTCGAGCTCGTCAGGCGCACCTCGGCGTCGGGCAGGTGCTCGGCGATCCAGCGGCGGGTCTGGGCCTCGCCGTGCGGGTGGGAGGCGACGCTGCGCACGTCACCGACGGAGGTGCCCGGGCGCACGAGCACCGAGAACCGCACCCGCAGCAGGATCTCCCGCACGATCACCAGCGGCGGCTGCTCGACCAGCCCGTCCATCGTCGCCGGGACGCCGCCCTCGACCGAGTTCTCCACGGGCACGCAGGCCGCGTCGGCGTCGCCGGCGCGCACGGCGTCGAGCGCCGCGGTGGTGCTGGACCAGGGGTGCAGGGACGGCTCCGGGTCGCCGAGGGCGTCGCCGAGCACGTCCGGGGTCAGGCTCCGCAGGGCCTGTTCGCAGAACGTGCCGTGCGGACCCAGGAACGCCACGCGAAGGGTCACGTCACCCGAGCGTACGGACCGGCGCGGACGAGTTCAGAGCAACCCGAGGCGGGCGAGCTCGTGCCCCTGCCCCGCGATGGCGGTCGAGCCGAACGACGAGAACAGCGACCGCACCCGCACCGCCGCCTCGGGCCCGACGCCGCCCAGCTCGGCCGCCAGCGCGTCGCCGTCGGTGATGCGCAGGACCTCGTCGATGTCGCCGGCCACGTCGGCGTCCGTCCGCGCGGCCAGGGCCCGCACGGTCGCGACCAGCAGGTTCATCCATCCGTGGTGGGTGAACCCGGTGTCCGGGTCGGTGTGCCGGACGGCGGACTGCAGGCCGATGCTCGCGGTGAACGAGCGCCCGGCACCGACCGCGAGCGCGAGGAAGCCCGCGACGTCACGGACCCCGGGGAACGCCCCGGCGCGCCCGCCGCCGCAGCGCAGCTTCGGCCGGCAGCCGTGCTCGACGACCCGGCGGACGCCGTCGAGCCAGTCCGACGAGCCCTCGGCGTCCGGGCGCCGCGGCTCGACGACGGCGACGACGTCGTCGGGCACGAACTCGGTGACGCGCTCGAGCCAGACCGTGTCGACGTCGTGGGGCGCGGGCATCTCGACCGTCCGCGGGTCGAGCAGCGCGGCCCGCGACGACGTCAGCGACAGGGCCTTCGGCACGCCGCCGAGCCCGGTGTCGACCGACAGCGCCACCGGCACGGGCGCGGCGGGCCGGCGCTTGACCAGCACCGCGACCAGCTCGGAGAGCCGCGAGACCGGCACGACGAGCGAGCCGAGCAGCCCGCCGGCGTCGGCGGCACGGGCGTCGAGGTGGGCGTTGACGACCGTCGCCATGTCCGGCCGCGGGCCCTCGTCCACGAGCGCGGCGTCGTCGACGATCGCGCGCAGCAGCGGGGGCACACCGTCGACCGGTGCCCCGCCGGCCTCGGGGACGGTGGACACGCCCGCACGGTAGCGCTCGCCCCGGGAGGCGCCCGGCACCGGCCCGGGGATCCACTCCGACTCTCGCGCCGAGCGAGAAGTTTGGTTAGGCTCCCCTCACTAGCCCGCGCCCCGAGGAGTCCGATGGCCAGGAGCCGACCGACCGCCCCGCCCGTCCCGCCCCCGGCCGAGCGGGCCCGGACGCTGGCCGGGCGGGCGGCCCACGCCTCACTGATCGGGCCGGACCGCCCTGACGGCTCCGGGGATCTGCGGGCCATCCCGACGCTGCACCACGCGCCCGCGACCGGTGCCGCGACGCTCCAGTTCCCCGACGACCACGCGCTGGTGCGCCACGTCCGCGAGCGCGGCGACGCGCTGCTGCCGGTGATGCTCGAGCTCGGCGACGTCGCCCCGGTGACCGTGCGCCGCCCCGTCCGCGGCCTGCTGTGGATCAGCGGCCGGCTGCGGCTGCTGCCGCTGCGGGTGGCGCGCCGCGCGGCGCTGCGGATCGCGGCCGAGCAGCCCGACGAGCGCCTGCTCGACGTCGGGCACGGCGCGTCGCTGCTGCGCCTGGAGCCGGCGATGGTCGTGCTCTCCGACGCCGAGGGCACCGAGGCGCTCGCGCCGACCGCGGTGGCCGCGGCGGCGCCCGACCCGGTCGCGGCCACCGGCGACGCCTGGCTCGCCCACCTCGCGGCCGCGCACGCCGGCACGCTGTCCGCGCTGGTCCCGCACCTGCCGCCCGGCCTCCGCGGCCCGGGGCACCGGCTGGCCCCGCTCGGGGTCGACCGGTTCGGGCTGCGGCTGCGCGTCGAGACCGACGAGGGCGGCGACCACGACGTGCGCCTGCCCTTCGCCGCGCCGCTGTCGTGCCCGGGTCAGCTCGGCGAGGCCGTGCGCGCGCTGATCGGGTGCGGCCGGCCCGCGCCGGCCGTCAGGCCACGTCGCGCAACGGGCGCGTGACCTTGCGCTCGGCCACGAACGAGACGAACGGGATCGTGCCGGCCAGCGCGACCAGCACGGCGCGCCCGACCGGCCAGCGGTCGCGGTAGGCGAGGTCCGCGGTCAGCAGGAGGTAGCCCATGTACAGGAAGCCGTGCACCGGGCCGACGATCGCGACCACGGTGGGGTCGCCCGCGAGGTACTTCAGCGGCATGCCGACCAGCACCAGCACGAGCAGGCCGACACCGACGATCCACGCGCCGACGCGGTAGCGCCGCAGCGCCCGGGCGATCTCGGGGGTGGGCGGGGCCGCGACGGTCACGACGGATCGGTCTCCTCGCTCGGGGTGGTGCCCTGGTCGCGCGCGGCCAGCTCGGCGTACATCAGGTTCCAGCGTGCCCGCTCGGGCGCCGGGCCCTCGTCGTCGTCCGCGACGACCTCACCCGTCGGCCGCGGACCGAACGGCGAGCCGGCCGCGACCGGGCGGACGGGCTCGAGGCGCTCCTCCGGCTCCTGCCGGCGGACCTCGTCGAGCGCGCGGGCCTCGGCGCGCAGCATCCGCCACCACAGCGCGGCGAAGAACACCCCGAACAGCGGCCACTGGAACGCGTAGCCCGCGTTGAGCAGCGACCCGGTGGGCGACTCCGCGCGCAGCAGCTGCCAGTAGGCCATGCCCGAGCAGACGGCCACGGCGACGAGCGCGAACAGCGTCCACCCGATCCAGCGCGGGGTGACGAGCAGGCGCAGCACACCGTCGAGGTTACGTGGCCGGGAGCGACGTCGGCGTGGGGTGGACGCGGCACCGCGCCTAGGTTGGCGGGCGTGACGGCGCGGGAGGTGTGGCGGAGCTGGACGCGGCCGCACCGTCCCGCGGCCGCGGAGCTGGACGGCCGCGAGCGGCGGCTGCTGCGCACCGAGCTGCTCGTGGTCTTCGCGGTGACGCTCGGGCTCTCCGGGGTGCGCAGCCTCGTCTCGCTGCTCGACGCCCTCGCCGGGCCGACCGCCCTCGACGACCGCCGCACGGCCATCGACGAGACCCTCGCGCGGAACCCGTGGGCCGACCTCGCGGCCCAGCTCGCCGGCTCGTTCGCCCTCGTCGCCTGGGGCGCGCTCGGCCTGTACCTGCTGGTCCGCGCGGGCTCGGGGCCACGCGCGATCGGGCTCGACGGGAGCCGGCCGGGCCGCGACGCGCTGGGCGCGGTCGGGCTGGCGGCACTGATCGGCGTCCCCGGGCTCGGGCTCTACCTCGCCGCCCGGGCCCTCGGGCTCAACACCACCGTCATCCCGTCGATGCTCGGGCAGCACTGGTGGACGGTGCCGGTGCTGGTCGTGTCGGCGTGCGCCAACGCCTGGGCCGAGGAGGTCCTCGTCGTCGGCTACCTGCTGCACACGCTGCGCCGCCTCGGCGTGTCCGAGAACCGGGCGCTGGCGGTCTCGGCGGTGCTGCGCGGGTCGTACCACCTCTACCAGGGCTTCGGCGGCGGGCTCGGCAACCTGCTCATGGGCCTGGTGTTCGGGCGGGTGTGGCAGCGCACCGGACGGCTCTGGCCGCTCGTCGGCGCCCACGCGCTGCTCGACGTCGTCGCCTTCGTCGGCTCGGCGCTGCTGGCCGGTGCGCTGCCCTTCCTGCCCGCCTGACCCGGACCCGACTCAGCCGACGATGCGGTGCCGGGAGCGCGCCATCATGTTCTCCGGCGCCGGGTCGATCCCGGCCTCGGTGAACAGCTCGTCCATGCGCCCGGGGATCGCCTCGGGGTCCCAGCGCACGCCGTCGCCACGGATCTCCGCCACCGACGTGAACGGCTGGTAGAGCTCCACCGAGTCGCCCTGCACCCCGAACACCTTCCCGCTGATGTGCGACGAGGCGTCCGAGGCGAGGTAGGTGACGAACGGGGCGACGTTGTCGGGGTCGAAGAAGTCGAACTCACCGCGCTCGAGGCTCGCGCGCCGGTCCTCGCGCACGTCCGGCGGCAGCAGCGCCTCGGTCATGCGGGTCAGCGCCGAGGGGGCGATGGCGTTGGAGGTGACGTTGTAGCGGGCCATCTCCATGGCGACGATCGTCGAGAACGCCGCGATGCCCGCCTTGGCCGCGCCGTAGTTGCTCTGACCGAAGTTGCCGAGGATCCCCGACGTCGACGCGGTGTGGACCAGGTGTCCGGGACGCTCGCTCTCCCGCCAGTAGCGGCACGCGGCCCGCGTGGGGGCGAAGTGGCCGCGCAAGTGCACCCGGATGACGTCGTCCCACTCGGCGTCCGACATCTTCACCAGCGTGCGGTCACGCAGGATGCCGGCGTTGTTGATGACGGCGTCGAGCGCGCCGAACTGCTCGACCGCGGTGGTGACCAGCCCGTCGGCCACGTCGGCGTCCGCGACGTCCCCGGGCACCGAGATGGCGCGGCCGCCGGCCGCGGTGATCTCCTTCGCCACCTCCTCGCCGGCCTCGGCGTCGAACTCCGCGACGACGACCGCCGCCCCCTGCCGTGCGCACTCCATCGCCTCACCGCGGCCGATGCCGCGCCCGGCGCCGGTGACGACGACGACCTTGTCCTCGAGCAGTCCCATGGCGCGCACAGTAGAGCCGGCGCCCTAGGGTCGCCGACCGTGGAGTCGGACGCGCCACACGTGGCCACCGTGGACAGCGAGGTCGGGGCCCTGCGCACCGTCGTGCTGCACCGCCCGGGCCCCGAACTCGAACGGTTGACCCCGCGCAACGCCGACCGCCTGCTCTTCGACGGCATCCCGTGGGTCGAGCGGGCGCAGGTCGAGCACGACGCGTTCGCCGACCTGCTGCGCGCGGAGGGCGTGCGGGTGCTGTTGCTCGGCGACGTGCTGCGCGAGTCGCTCGCGGCCGCCCCGGACGCCCGGGAGGCGGGCATCGCCGACGCCGTCGACGAGCGCGCGCTGGGCCGCGAGCTGGCCGCCGCCGTGTTCACCGAGCTGGCCGGTCTCGACGACGACGCCGTCGCGGACGCGCTCATCGGCGGTCGCACGTTCGCCGAGCTGGACGTCACCGGCCACTCGCTGGTGCGCGCCATGGCCGGACCCCACGACTTCGCCGTCGACCCCCTGCCCAACCTCATGTTCACCCGCGACTCGTCGGTGCGGGTGGGCCCGCGGATCGTGGCGTCGTCGATGGGGATGCCGGCGCGGCGCCGCGAGGCCTCGCTCGTCGCGCTGGCCCAGCGCCACCACCCCGAGCTCGGCGCCGTCGCCCCGACCGCGCCGCGCGACCCCTCGCCCGTCGAGGGCGGCGACGTCCTGCTGCTCGCGCCGGGCGTGCTGGCGATCGGGGTCGGCGAGCGCACGAGCCCGGCGGGCGCGGAGTCGTTCGCGCGGGCGATGTTCGCCGACGGCCTCGCGCACACCGTGCTCGCCGTCCCCATCGCCCAGCGGCGGGCGACGATGCACCTCGACACCGTCGCGACGATGGTCGACGTCGACACGATGGTCATCTACCCGGGCGTGCTCGACCACCTCGAGGCGTGGACCGTGCGCCCCGACGGGCCGGACGGGTTGACGATCACCGGGCCGGAGCCGTTCCGGCCGGCCGCCGCGCGGGCGATGGGCATCGACGAGCTGCGGGCGGTGGACACCGGGGTGGAGTCCGTCGCGGCCGAGCGCGAGCAGTGGGACGACGGCAACAACACCCTGGCCGTGACCCCCGGGCGGGTCGTGGCCTACGAGCGCAACGTGACCACGAACGCCCGGCTCGCCGACGCCGGGATCGAGGTGCTGACGATCGCCGGCTTCGAGCTCGGGTCGGGGCGTGGTGGCCCGCGGTGCCTGTCGTGCCCCTGGGAGCGTGCCCCGCTGGGGTGACGGACTGCTCGTTCGGCGCACCCGGACGTGCGCCCGGCCACAGGCCGCGGTCCCCCACTGCGTCCTTGCACCGCTCGGCCTAGCGTGCGGTGCCGTGCTGAGGAAGGCCGATCGCCGGGCGCCGGTCCACCCGCTGCGCCGGCTCTCGGGCGAGCAGTGGGCCGCCATGGAGCCGACCTGGCGCGACGCCAAGGTCGGGATCATCGACGCCGCCCTGGCGCGCGCCACCGCCCGCCCGTCGGGCAACTGGTACGTCGTCGGCGCGAGCCGTGACGTCCGCGCCGGCACCCCGGTCGGGACGACCGTCGCCGGCGTGGAGCTGGTGCTGTGGCGCTCGCCGTCCGGGGAGCTGCACGCCGGACCGGGGGCGTGCCCGCACCTCGGGGCGGACATGGCCACGGCCGTGCAGTCGGGCTGCGAGCTGATCTGCCGCTGGCACGGTCTCGCGCTCGGGCCGTCGGGGCGCGCCGGGTGGCGGACGCTGCCGACCTTCGACGACGGCGCCCTGACCTGGGTGCGGCTCGACAGCGTCGGCGGCGAGGAGCCCACCGACGCGCCGATCCTGCCGGCCCGGCCCCCGGTGGACGAGAGCCTCGTGGCCGTGGCGTCCGTGGTCGGCACCTGCGAGCCCGCCGACGTCATCGCCAACCGGCTCGACCCCTGGCACGGGGCGTGGTTCCACCCGCACTCGTTCGCCGACCTGCGCGTCGAGCGCGCGCCGTCCCGCGACGCGTCGGAGGACGAGGACCACTTCGACCTGCGCGTCGCCTTCCGCGTCTCGAAGAACTGGGGCGTGCCCGTCCGCGCCCGGTTCACCTGCCCGGAGCCGCGCACGATCGTCATGCACATCACCGAGGGCGAGGGCGCCGGCAGCGTCGTCGAGACGCACGCGACGCCCCTGGCTCCCCACCCCGACGGCCGCCCCCGCACCGCGGTGCTCGAGGCGACGATGGCCCACTCCGAGCGTCCCGGGTTCGCCAGGGCCCGCCGCGTCCAGGGCCTCGTCCGCCCGGCGATGGAGTGGGCGGCCAGGCGCCTCTGGACCGACGACATCGAGTACGCCGAGCGCACCTACGCCGTCCGCGCCGCCCGCCGCCGGGGCTGAGGCGGCCCGGAGTGAGCAGCGAACGGGTATCTCGCTGCTTCTAGGCGTCGGAAGTCCCCGTTGATCACCGGGTCGGCCGGAGAGGCCGCCGAGCGAACGGGGACTTCGCGCGCGTAGAAGCAGCGAACAGGCCGTTCGCTGCTCCTGTCTCAGCGCGATCCGAGGGATCAGCGGCGACCGAGCACCGTGTGGACGATCCCGCGCTGCCAGCCGTCGACGGGCCGGGTGTGCACCTCCCGCAGCCCGGCGTCGCGCAGCCGCTGCTCGAGGCGGGCGAGGCCGTCGAACACGAGGACGCTGCGCCACAGGTAGCGGTAGAGCGAGGCGTCGCCGGTGACCCGCCACCCGAGCGGGATGATCACGGCCCAGCAGACGGCGCTCCACACCGCGCGGGCGACGGCCGAGTCGGCGACGGAGTACTCGTGCACGGCGATCGGGGCGCCGGGGGCCAGGTGGTCGACGAGCACGGCGACACCGGCGTCGCGGTCGGGCAGGTTGCGCACGAGGTACGCGGCGAGCAGGCCGTCGGCGGGGCGCTCCCCCGCGAGCGCGGCGGTCATGTCCTCGGCGCGGGCGTGCACGAAGCGGACGGTCTCGGGCCACTCCTTCTCGCGGGCCTTCGCGAGCATCTCCGCCGAGGCGTCGACGGCCACGATGCGGGCCTCGGGGTAGGTCTCGAGCAGCGCGGCCGTCGAGAGACCCGTGCCGCAGCCGACGTCGAGGAGCGTCGCGCCGCGGCCGGCGTCGGGGATCCCGAGACGGCGGGCGGAGAGGCGCAGGTGCTCGTGGTAGCCCGGGTTGGCACCGACGAGACGGTCGTACGACGAGGCGTCCTGGTCGAACTGCGCCGACACGCCCGCCGCGGCCGCCGTGCGGTCGAAGCCGGGGCCGCGGCGGAGCGCGCGGAACGTCGGGGGCACCAGCGCGAGGGTGCCCGCCGCCAGGGCGAGCACGGCCGGGATGCGGAGACGGCGGCGCGAGATCACCCGGGGCATCCTGCCGTGCGTCGTACCGCCCTGCGCGAGATGGGGGATTTCCTGACCCTACCGGCGTGCTGTGTCTGATCGTCAGCAAGTGGACGCCAGGCTGACACGCCCGCGTGTCGTCCCGGCGAGGATGTGGCGATCCTGGCGCCCTGTGCCGGCAATGCCGCGTTGCTCGCACTATCGGGAACCTGAGAGCCGTGCTCAGCAGACGGGCGTGGTGCTGGTCCGATCGGGCGAACATCCGGCGCCTGGGCGCGCCGTGGGCGCCCGTCGTCGCGCCACGACCGGGCGGCCTCTCAGACGCGCCGGACCTGCTGATCTCCGCTGCCTACCGTCCCCGTCCGTGCCCGACAGATTGACTCGCACGCTGTGGATCGCCCTGCTGGCGGTCCTCGTCGTCGCGCCCGTGGTGCTCATGGCCCTGCGCTCGGGCCGGAGCTCGGTGGCGGGGATGCTCTCGGTCGGCCTGGGCCTGCTCGCCCTGGGCCTGCTCGTGGTGGTCGTCGTCGTGCCGTCGCGCGTGCGCTCGCTGACCCGGGCGTTCGGCGTCGAGAAGGTCATGGGCCTGCACCGCTGGCTGGGCATCCTCGCGATCCTGCTGGTCGTCCTGCACCTCGGCGTCGCGATCGCGAACCACCCGGTCCTGCTCAACCCCCTCACCGCGACGACGCCCGCGAAGGCCGGGTGGACGTCGGTGGGCGCGCTGCTGCTCGTCGGCCTCGTCGCGGCGCGGGGACGGCGTCCGGGGGCGCGCTACGAGATCTGGGCCCGCCTGCACGTGCTGCTCGCCGCGGCCGCGCTGGTGCTCGCCGGGCTGCACGTGTGGTGGCTGCAGAACCTCGTCACCGACCCGGTGATGCGCGTCGTGCTCTCGGCGCTGGTGCTCGTGCTGCTCGGCGTGCTCGCGCACCGCTGGGTGTGGCGCCCGCTGTTCTCCCGCCAGGGCGCCTACGTGGTGTACGGCGTGCGCCGCGAGAGCCCGACGGTCTCGACGCTCGTGCTCGCCCCCGTGCACCTGCGCCGCGGCGGCCTGCGCTTCGACCCCGGCCAGTTCGTCTGGCTGCGCCTCAAGCGCGCCGTGGTGGGCACCGAGGAGCACCCCTTCACCATCGCCTCGAGCGCCACCGTGACCGGGCGCCTCGAGCTCACCGTCCGCGACCAGGGCGACTTCTCCGGCCTGCTCTCGACGCTACGCACCGGCAGCAAGGTGTGGCTCGACGGCCCGCACGGCTCGTTCACCGCCGAGGCCGCCGACGGCGCGGCGGGCCTCGTGCTCCTCGCCGGCGGCGTGGGCATCACCCCGATGATGAGCATGCTGCGCACGCTCGCCGACCGCGGCGACCGCCGCACCCACCGCCTCGTCGTCGCCGAGCGCGGCACGGAGCCGCTGTTCGCCGACGAGCTGACCGCCCTCGCCCGCCGCCTCGACCTGCGCGTCACCCGCACCGAGGGGCGGCGGATCGACGCCGAGCTCGTCGCCGAGGTCGTGCCCGCCGCCGAGCGCCATGCCCTGGACTACTTCGTCTGCGGCTCGCCCTCGGTGCTCGCGGGCTCCCTCGCGGCCCTCGAGCAGCTCGGCGTGCCCCCGGCGCGCGTCCACACCGAGCAGTTCGGGTGGACCGGGGCCATCCCCGCGCAGGCGTCCGCTGCCCCGGAGCAGCGGCGCGGGTCGCGTCACGGCCGCCGTTCGGTCCGGGCCTGAGCCCGACCGGCTCACCTACACTCGGGCCATGAGCGCCCCGGGGTCGTCGAAGTTCCACGAGCTGCTGCGGGCGCAGATCCGCAACGAGTTCACCGCGTCACAGCAGTACACGGCGGTCGCGGTGTACTGCGACGACGAGGACCTGCCCCAGCTCGCCGCGCACTTCTACGCGCAGGCGCTCGAGGAGCGCAACCACGCCATGGGCATGGTGCGGTACCTGCTCGACAACGACCTCAAGGTCACGATCCCGGGCATCGACGACGTGCGGACCGAGTTCGACTCGCTGGAGCAGGTCGTCGAGCTCGTGCTGCGCCAGGAGCAGACGGTCACCGACCAGATCGCGACGCTGGCCCGCACGGCCCGCGACGAGGGCGACTACCTCGGCGAGCAGTTCATGCAGTGGTACCTCAAGGAGCAGGTCGAGGAGGTCGCGTCGATGACCACGCTGCTGCGCATCGTGCGCCGCGCGGGCGACAACCTCTTCCACATCGAGGACTTCGTCGCCCGCGAGATGTCACCCGACCTCGGCGCCGACCCCACCGCCCCGCCCGCCGCCGGCGGCAACGCGGTCCTCGGCAGCGCCTGACTCCTCGGGAGTCCGCTCCGGGCCCACCGCCAGCACCGCCTCGCGGCCCACCGGCCGCAGCCGGGGCGCCAGCAGCTCGGTCAGGTGGGTGACGACGCCGACCGTCGCCAGCGCCGCCACCGCCGCCGCGGCGTCGGCGAGCGCGTGCAGCAGCACGGCGTCCGCCATCGCCTGGGTGCTCTCCCCGAGACCGCGCAGGACGGCCGCGACGCCGAGCACCACGCTCACGTCCCACGCGATCCACCACCGCCGCACGGGCCGCGACGGCCGCGGGCGGGCATCGGCGGGCAGGCCGGACGCCGCGTGCTCGACCTCCGTGAGCGCCGCGCCCGGCACCGTCAGGTTCGGGCCGGGCAGCACGCTGCCCAGCACCACCGCCCAGGCCCGCCGGGCCGGGCGCGTCCCGGAGATCGACGCCGCGATCCCGCGCGCGAGGTGCAGCCAGGACAGGAACAGCGCGCCCGTCGCGACCGCGGCCACCGGCGCGAGCAGGCCGACGAGCGCCACGAGCACGTCGGAGAACGCCAGCGGGCCGGGCGAGAGCGCCGCGCTGCGGCTCGCGACGAGCAGCCCGTAGCGCCACACCTCGGCGAGCGCGGCCAGGCCGGCGAGGACGGCGGTGACGACGGCGAGACGCACGAGCAGGTGCGCCGAGCGGCGCAGCAGCTCGTCCGGCTCGCGGGGCGCCCGGGACGGCAGCGGACCCTCGGCGCCGGGCTCGGGCGCGGGCATCCAGGTCCGCAGGCTCCAGCGGGGCGTCGCGGCGTAGCGCGGCGGGCCCGCGTAGGGACGTCGCGGCCGCCGCGGCTCGCGCGGGCGCAGCGCGTCGGGCGGCAGGGCCACCCACCGCACCCCGGTGAGCACGCGTCCGCAGTGCACGCAGTACCGGGTCGCCCCGGCGCGCGGCGCGCCCGGCGAGTCCGGCGGCGGCTGGGGCCGCCCGCACCTGGGACAGATCACCGGCAGATCACTCCCCGCCCGCCCTCAGATGACGGCCGCCGGGCCGGGGCCCTCGGCGGTCATCGGCCGGCCCTCGGCCTCCCACGCCAGCATGCCGCCGGTGACGTTGACGACGTCGTGCCCGCGCTGGGCGAGGAAGGCGGTGACCTGGGCCGACCGGCCGCCGACCTTGCACACCACCGCCAGGGGGCCCGCCGGGACCTCGTCGAGGCGGGAGGTGATCTGGGACATCGGCAGGTGGACCGCGTCGGGCGCGTGCCCGGCGGCCCACTCGTCGTCCTCGCGCACGTCGAGCAGCGTCGACCCGGCGGGGATCTCGCCGGGGCCGACCGAGGGGAGTCCGGGATGGCTCACGGCGTCCATCCCACCACGAGCGCGCCGCTGCACGCAGCGGAGCCCGCGCTCGCCGGGACGAACGCGGGCTCCATCGGCACGGGGCCCGCGCGGTGCGGGCCGGTCCTGTGATCAGTGCGCCGTGGCGCCCTCCGAGCCGGCCCCGGTCATGGAGCGGACCTCCATCTCCGCGTACCTCTCCTCGTCGGCCGGCTCCCGCCGGCCGACGTAGGTGCCGATGATGCCGAGCAGGAACGAGGCCGGGATCGACACGATGCCGGGGTTCGACAGCGGGAAGATCGCGAAATCGACGTCGGCGCCGAGCATCGAGGTCTCGCTCCCGGAGACCGCCGGCGAGAAGACGATCAACAACAGGCAGATGGCGAGCCCGCCGTACATGCTGAACAGCGAGCCCGTGGTGTTGAACCGCTTCCAGAACAGCGAGTACAGCAGCGTGGGCAGGTTCGCGGACGCCGCGATCGCGAACGCGAGCGCGACGAGGAAGGCCACATTCTGGCCGAGGGCCAGGATGCCGCCGATGATCGCCAGCGCCCCGATCACCAGCGCCGTGCGGCGGGCGACCTTGACCTCCATGCCGGGCTCGGGCCGGCCCTCCTTGATGACGTTCGCGTAGAGATCGTGCGCGAACGACGCCGACGCGGTGATGGTCAGCCCGGCGACGACCGCGAGGATCGTCGCGAAGGCGACCGCCGCGATGATGCCGAGCAGGAGCGTGCCGCCCACGGCGTAGGCCAGCAGCGGCGCGGCCGCGTTCTCCTTGCCGGGCGCGTTGGCGATGGCCTGGGCGCCACCGGGCACCAGGGCCGGTGCGCCGTAGCCCACGACCAGCGTGAACAGGTAGAAGATGCCGATGATCCAGATCGCCCACTGGACGGAGCGACGCGCCTCCTTGGCGTTCGGCACCGTGTAGAAGCGCATGAGGATGTGCGGCAGACCCGCTGTCCCGAGGACCAGCGCGAGGGCCAGCGAGATGAAGTCGAGCGGCTTCTTGCCGTACTGGTTGCCCGCGTTGATGAGCTCCTTGGAGCTGCTCGCGTCCGCGGCGCCGAACAGCGCCGAGAGGTTGAACCCGAAGATGCCGAGGACCCAGACGGTGATGACCGCGGTGCCCACGACCAGCAGCGTCGCCTTGATGATCTGCACCCAGGTCGTCCCGCGCATGCCGCCGTACAGGACGTAGACGATCATCACGGCGCCCACGACCGCGATGACGAGCGACTTGCCGACGGTGCTGTTGATCCCGAGCAGGAGGGCGACGAGGCCGCCGGCGCCGGCCATCTGCGCAAGCAGGTAGAACAGCGACACCACGAGGGTGGAGACGGCCGCCGCCGCCCGCACCGGGCGCTGGCGCATGCGGAACGCCAGCACGTCGCCCATCGTGTACCGGCCGGTGTTCCGCAGGAGCTCCGCCACGAGCAGGAGCGCCGTGAGCCAGGCGACGAGGAAGCCGATCGAGTACAGGAATCCGTCGTAGCCGTTGACGGCGATGGCTCCCGCGATGCCGAGGAACGAGGCGGCCGACAGGTAGTCGCCGGAGATCGCGATGCCGTTCTGCGGCCCGGTGAAGTTGTGGCCCGCGGTGTAGTAGTCCGACGCGGAGCTCGGTCCGCGGCTCACCCGGTACACGATCACCAGGGTGACGACGACGAAGAGGACGAAGATCGAGATGTTGACGGCGGGCGTCCCGACCTCGGGACTGGGTGCAGCCGCGGTGATCACAGCTTCTCCTCCACCAGGAGACGGAGGCGCTCGGCCTCGGGGTCGAGGTGCTTGTCCGCGTACCGCACGTAGACCGTGGCGATCACGAAGGTCGAGACGAACTGCAGGAGGCCGAAGATCAGGCCCACCGTGATGTTGGAGCCGCCGATGGTGGTGTTCATGAAGCCCGTCGCGTACGCGGCGAGCAGGACGTAGACCAGGAACCACACCAGGAAGACCGCGCTCAGCGTGAAGATGAACCGCCGCCAGCGCCGGCGCAGGGCCGCGAACTCCGGGGAGCGCTGGACCTCCTGGTAGGCGGTTGGTGAATCCGCGGGGGGCGAGCCCTGTCCGCTCGGGATGTCGTCGGTGGCACTCACGAGGTCTCCGCGGGGTCGTTCGTCGTGTTGGTCACGATCGCGCCGAACCCTAATCTGCCGCCCATCACACCGATTGCTCCCTTCGTGTGACTACTCACCGCAACCTCACACCACCGGCTCGCACACCTCAACGTCATGTGCAGTCCGGTTCGTCCGGATCGTTCACGAACGTCGCCTCCCGGGACGGGTGTGTACGCAGCGTCGCGGGGAGGTTACGGGAGGCGACCGGTCCGTCGGGGGAGGGTCAGGAGGTCGAGCGCGTCCCGCGGCGGGCGTCGCCCAGGCCGAGGCGCTCGGGGGCGTGCAGACGCAGCAGCGTGCGCCCGACGTTGGAGGGCACGCGGTGCGGCGACGACCGGCTCACCATGACCATCACGAGGAACGTCAGCGGCACCGTGACCAGCGCGGGCCGGGCCAGCAGCACCCCGACCCACCCGCCCGGCGCGACGCCGGCCAGCGTCGAGCCGACCGCGGCGGTCGCGGCACCCCCGCCGACGAGCATCCCGACGACGGCCCCGCGGTCGGTGAGCCCCTTCCACCAGATGCCGAGCACCAGCAGCGGGCAGAACGTCGAGGCGGCGAGCGCGAAGGCGAGCGACACGGTCAGCGAGAAGTCCAGCCGCGTCGCGCCGAGCGCGGCGACGATCGGCACCACCCCGCCGACGTGGGCCGCGATGCGGAAGTCCCCCAGCCGGCGGGGCAGCAGGTCGGTGGACAGCACGCCGGCCACGGACAGCAGCAGCCCGGACGACGTGGACAGGAACGCGGCGAACGCGCCGGCAGCGACGAGGGCCGCGACCGCCACGCCGGCCCACCCCGGCAGGGCGGCGCTGGGCAGCAGCAGGACCGCCGCGTCGGTCTGCCCCGTGACCAGCAGCTGGGGCACGTAGAACCGCGAGAGGGCGCCGAGCAGCACCGGCAGCAGGTAGAAGCCGCCGAGCATCGCCAGCACGACGACGGTGGTGCGGCGGGCCGCCCGGCCGTCGGGGTTCGTGTAGAAGCGCACGAGCACGTGCGGCAGCCCCATCGTGCCGAGCAGCAGGGCCAGCACCAGGGAGTACGTCGCGAGCAGCGAGTGCCCCTCGCCGGTGCCGGTGAGCGGCGCGGACCACGACGCCTCGTCCGGGTCGGCGTCGGAGACCACCGGGACCGGGGCCCCGGCCGGGAACGTCAGGGTCGTGCCGGCGTCGACCTGGTGCGGACCCGGGGCCCACGACGCCTGCCCGTTGAGCCGCGCGCCGTCGACCTCGCCGCGCACGCCCACCTCGACCGGCGCGGGCACCTGCAGCGTCACCGGCGTGCTGACGTCCACCGAGGTGGGGGCGCTGAACACCGGCGGCGGCGGCGCGCCCTCGCGCGTCGGCCCGAGCACGAAGACCCCGAGCACCACCAGGGCCGGCACGGCGAGCGCGGTGAGCTTGAGCCAGTACTGGAACGCCTGGACGAAGGTCATCGAGCGCATGCCGCCGAAGGTGACGCTCGCGGTGACCACCAGGCCGACGGCGACGACCCCGACCCACGGCGGCGCCGTGGTCAGCACCGTCAGCGCGAGGCCGGCGGCCTGCAGCTGCGGCAGCAGGTAGAGCCAGCCGATGAGCACGACGAACCACGTCGTCACCGTGCGCAGGAGCGTCGAGTCCAGCCGCACCTCGGCGAAGTCCGGGACCGTGTACGCCCCCGAGCGCCGCAGCGGGGCGGCGACGAAGAACAGCAGCGCGAGGTAGCCCGCGGTGAAGCCGACCGGGTACCAGAGCCCGTCGACGCCGTCCTTGAGCACGATCCCGGCGATGCCGAGGAACGAGGCGGCGGACAGGTACTGGCCCGAGATCGCGGCCGCGTTGGCCCGCGTGCCGACGGTGCGCGACGCGGCCAGGAAGTCGTCGGTGGTGCGGGCGACCCGCACGCCGAGCGAACCGATGACGATCGTGACGATCGCGACCACCACGACCGCGACCAGCGCGACGATCCCCGCGACGGACACCGGCGGCTCAGTCCTCGACGTTGTCGGCGAAGTCGAGCTCGTTGCGCTCGGCGGTGCGGGTGTAGAGCCACGCGAGGGCGAGCATGAACGGGTAGGGCAGGAAGCCCAGCACCAGCCACGGCAGCGTCACGCCGGCGATCTCGACGGTGCCGGCCCGCGGCAGCACCAGGAACAGCACCGGCAGCGCGCCGAGCACGAACACGGCAACCAGCCCCAGGCGCAGGCCGAGCGCGAGCTGCGCGCGCAGGAGGTTGCGCAGCAGCAGCTCGCCGGTCTCGGTCTGCTGCTCGATCTCGGCGACGGTGCGCACCGCGCGCGTCGGCACCCGGCGCTCGGCCAGCACCACCCGCACGCGGTCGGAGTGCTCGCCCACGTCCGGTTGCGGCGGGATGACCAGGCCGGGGGCGGTGTGCAGGGCGGGGCTCGACAGCGGCGCGTACGTGTCGGACCCGTCCGCCTCCCCGGCCGGGGTCGGCGAGGCCAGCGGCATCGGCCCGGAGCCGCCGGGCCCGGTCACCGGCGTCGCGGCGAACTGCTCGGTCTCCGCGTCGGGCGCGGCGTGCCGGGGGCGGTAGCCCGACGGCGGGGTGTGCAGCGACGCGCCGGCCCGCTCGGGCTTGGCGTGCCGGCCCTGGCGGCGGGCGACGCCCGGCGGCGGCTGGCCCGGCGAGGGGAACGTCGGCGGCACCGGGCGGCGCGGCGGATCGGCGGCCAGCGCCTCGGTGGCCAGCCCCGGCGTGGGGCCGGTGGCGGCGTTCATCGGGCTCGGCGGCGTCGGCACCCCGGGGCGCGGCGAGCGCGACGGCCGGGAGCGCCGCAGCGTGCCGGTGTCCGGCCCGAGGCCGGCACCGTCCGTCCACGCGTCGCCGTCACCGTCCGCGGGCGGCTCGGCCCCCGCCGGCGGCTCGGGCACCGGGCGCAGGGCCTCCGCGTGGTCCGGCGACTCCGCCGTGCCCGGAGCCGGCCCCGGGGTCGTCCCCGGGGTGTCCGGCGCGTCCGGCGTGGACCCGTCCGTCCCGTCGGCCCCGGCGGCCGTCGGGACGGGACCGGTGACCCGTACCGGACCGCCGGGCGCGGTCACCGTCGGCCCCAGGCCTGTTTCGTCGACCGGACGAGACGGTCCTTCAGCTCGCGCGTGTGCCGGCGGCTGACGGGCAGCTCGGCGACGTCCCCGCCGCTGCCGAGCCGGACGACGTAGCCGGAGCCGGCCAGCCGCAGCTCGGTGATCAGCGGCAGGGCGACCAGGTACGAGCGGTGGATGCGCACGAAGCCGGCGTCCGACCACCGCTCCTCGAGCACCGAGAGCGGGATCCGCACGAGGTGGCTGCCCTCGGTGGTGTGCAGGCGCGCGTAGTCGCCCTGCGCCTCCACCCAGCGCACCGTCGAGCGCTGCACCAGCTTCGTGGTGCCCGCGAGCTCGACGGGGATCACCTCGTCGTCGCTCTCCTCGTCGGTGGCGGGCTCCACCGGCACGGTGGTGCCGCGCGAGGACAGGATCCGCGACAGCGACGCGTAGAGACGCTCGGGGCGCAGCGGCTTGAGCAGGTAGTCGACCGCGCCGACGTCGAACGCCTCCACCGCGCGGTCGTCGTGCGCGGTGACGAACACGACCGACGGCGGGATGACGTAGCGGGACAGCACGTTGGCGAGCTCGAGCCCGTCGAGACCCGGCATGCGGATGTCGAGGAAGAGCACGTCCACGTCCGACTGCTTCGCGGGCGCCGGCAGCCCCGCGGGCGGCGTGCCGCCCGAGAAGCCGCCGAGGTCCACCCGGTCGCCGCCGGTGAGGATCCGCAGCGCGGAGATGGAGTCGGAGGCCCGCAGCACGGTGCCGACCCGCTGGTCCTGCTCCAGCAGGTAGGCGAGCTCCATGAGGGCCGGTTCTTCGTCGTCGACGGCGAGCACTACGAGGCCGTCGTTCTCACTGGTGTTCACTGCCACGCCATCCTGCCCAGCCGAGGTTCGCACGTCCACGATAGGACCCGATCGGCTCGCCACCCTGCCGTGCCCCGCCCGGCGCGCACGGCGAGCCGCGGGCCGCACGGGGTGTCGCGCCCGGGATCACCCGTTCGGGCGCGCGTGACTGCTCCGGTCGGGACGCTTCGTCCCTCAGCCGGGCCCGTCGGCACCGAACGCCCCGGCTCCGCCGCTGTCGAGGTGCTCCCAGCGCGTCGCGCTGTCGCGCACCGCGCGGCCGAGGTCGGCGAGCTCGCCGGCCAGGGTGCGGGCCGCCGGCACCGTGTCCGACGTCACCAGGTCGCGGTACCAGCCGGCGATCGCCGCGTTGTCCTGCCCCGAGCCGACCGCCAGCGGCTCGGCGGCCAGGCCGTCGAGCGCCGCCTGCGCATCCGCGATGCCCTGCTCCAGCGCCTCGACCTGCCCGGCGAAGGCGCGCGCCTCGTCGGGCTGGATGGAGACCTCACCGCTCCCGCCGGTGCCGCCGGTGCCGCCGCCGGTGCCGCCCCGCCCCGCGGACTCCTCCGGGCTCATGCGGTGCTCCTTCCGGGCGGACGCGGCACCACCGCGTCGGCCAGCACGGTACGGACGTCGGCCAGCAGTTGTCCGCCGGTTGCGGGAACCAGCAGCGCGGGACGGGGCGGCGGCACCGCGGGGGGCGGGCGCAGGACGTGACGCCCGCGGGGCCCGTCGAGCCAGCACACGGGCGCCGCGACCCGGTGCGGGGTCCCGTCGCGCCGCTCAGCCACCCCGACCTGCGAGATCGCGGTGACCGAGGCGAGCAGGTCCTCGCCCACCTCGCGGGCCCGCGCGGCGCGCGGGGTGGCCGGCAGGCCGGCGGCGACGGCGCCGTCCGGGACGGGCACCGCGGGCCCCGCGCCGGGTGGTACCGGCGGGACCAGGGCGAACACGGCCTCGTCGAGCCCGTCGGGCGACCACGGCGCCACCCGCACCGGCGCGCCGGCGTGCTCGGGCGAGGAGAGCACCGCGGCCGTGCGCCCGTCGGTGAGCGCGACCGCCGCCCGCGGGTCGCCCGCGTCGCGGCGGACGAGGTCCACGGCCAGCACCCACCCCGCCACCGCGCGTCCCGCGTCGAGCAGCATCCGCGCCGGCCCGGGCGCGAGCAGGCCACGGGCGCGCAGCGCCTGCTCGGTGGCCGCGCGGTGACGGCGCACCTCCTCGTCGGTCTCCGCGGACCAGTGCACCGGGCGCAGGGGGTAGGGCCACGCCGCACCGCACTGCTCGAGGACCCACAGCAGCTCGTGACGGTCGAGCACGACGCCGCTCATCCGCTACCCGGATCGTGGCTGTCCTGCTCCCCGATCACCGGGGGCGTCACGAGACGGCGGTCCTCCGGGTCGTCGGCGGGGTCGCGCCACGGGTCCGCGTCGACGAGGTACTCGGGATGGCGGACGGGGCCGCTCGGCCGCTCGGGCGAGGTCGTGGCGGCGCCGGTCGCCGGGGGCACGAGCGGGACGTCGCCGCCGGCCGGGTGGCTCGCGGCCGGGCCGTGCTGCTGGGGGGCCGCCGGCCCCGCCTGCAGCGCATCCGGGGACACCACTCCCGGCGTGCCCGCCGTGCCCGCCGTGCCCACCGCGCCCGCCGTGCCCACCGAGGCGCCCGGGCCGACCGACGGGCCGGCGGGGGTCGTCGCCGAGGGCTCGGGGGTGCCGGACCCGGTCCCGGACGGTTGGTCCATGGACGACGGGTCGGGCCGGCGGTCACGGCGCCCGTCGCGGCGCTCGTCCCGGCCCGGGCCCGCGGCACCCGCGGGCACGACGCCGCCCCCGGTCAGCCGGTCGGCCGCGGTCGGCGCCACCGGACCGCCACGACCGGCGCCGGAACCGTCTCCGACGGGCCCCCCGGTGCCGGCAGCACCCCCGGAGGGGACGGGCCCGCCCGTCCCGGGCGGGCCGCCCGGAGCGACCCCGGGCCCGCCGGCCGCCCCCGGGTTCCCGCCCAGCAGGCGCGTCACGAAGCGGCCGACCGGTCCCGGGCGGCCCCCCGGCGCGCCACCGGGGACGCCCGGTCCGGGGCCGCGTCCGGCGGCTCCGGGCCCGGCGTTCCCCGGCGCGGCGGCCCCGCCCGGTCCCGCACCGGGCGGACCGGCCGGGACACCCCCGCCCGTCACCG
>NZ_BAABHO010000073.1:0-26337 GCF_039542135.1 Actinomycetospora chlora | reverse complement strand
GTTCGTGGTGGTCGCGGCGGTGTCCGGGGCCGGCTCGGCGGGCGACCCGGAGGCCGGGCTCGCGCGGCGACGGCCGCCGCGACGGCGCGCGGGGGCACCGTCGGCGTCCCCGGGCGCCTCGGCGGGCTCCTCGGCGGATCCCGGGGCAGCGGCCGCGGGGGTCTCGGCGGCGTCGTCGGCGAGCGGGAGCTGGTCGCCGCCGGACTGCCGCTTCTTGATCTCGGCGATGAGGTCGTTGCGCCGCATCCCGGTGGTGTCGGCGACGCCGAGCGAGGTCGCGAGGTCGCGCAGCTCGGCGAGCACCATCCCGGAGACACCTCCCCGTCGACGCCGCTCGGGCGCGGGGGTCTCGGCGCCCGATGCGCCGTCGGTGGAGATGACGTCGGTTTCGGTCACGCAGGTCCTTCCTGACCGGCTCGGGGACCACCCGGGCCAGCGGACGTTTTCGCCCCGCACGAGGCGGGACAGCTCGCGGATCCGGGTGGAGCCGCGGGATCGACGGTGGTCGGTCCCGGGCGGCACGGTCCGCGGAGCTCTCGTACAGCGATCATGAGTGTCCGCCCGCCGGGAGACCCGGCGGTTGGGGAAGAGGGTGGCCCCGGACGAAGCGGGAACCAGGGCACCGACGCGCACCACGCGTGGTCGCTGTGAGCGTCAATGTAGACCCCGCCGTCGGCACCGGCAACAACCACCCCCACGGACGCATCCCGGGACACACCGGAGATCCGCCACGCGGAGGATCAGACGTGCTCCGCCCGGGCGCCCGCGGTGTCGACGTCCAGCGCCCGCACCGTGAAACCGCTGGTGTCGAGCGCGTCGGGCAGGCGCCCGTCGAGCGTCAGCGCGAGGACCGTGGGCCCGGCACCGGACACCACGGCGGCCACGCCCTCGGCGCGCAGGTGGTCGACGACGGCCGCGGTCTCCGGGTAGGCCGGCCGCCGGTAGGGCTGGTGGAGGCGGTCCTCGGTGGCCTCGAGCAGCAACGACGGGTCGTTCGTCAGCGCGTGCACCAGCAGGGCGGAGCGAGCGGCGTTGTAGGCCGCGTCGGTGTGCGGGACGCGGTCGGGCAGCAGCCCGCGGGTCGCCTCGGTGGAGCTCGAGCGCTCGGCGATCAGCGCCACCGGCCGCAGCGCGGGGTGCGGGCTCAGCCGCACCGCCCGCCAGGCGCCCTCGTGGCCCCAGCTGACGACGAGCCCGCCGTGGAGGCACGCCGCGGCGTTGTCGGCGTGGCCGTCGAAGCCCGCAGCGAGGTCGAGCACCGCCTCGTCGTCGAGCGGGTGGCTCGCCGCGAGCAGCGCCCGCGCGCCGACGATCCCGGCGACGGCGGCGGCCGCCGACGACCCGAGGCCGCGGCTGTGCGGGATGAGGTTGCGGCAGCGCAGCCGCAGCGCCGCCCGCGGCGCCCCGGCCCGGTCGAACGTCGCGCGGGCCGCCCGCAGGACGAGGTGGCGCTCGTCGCGCGGCACCCGGCCGGCGCCCTCCCCCTCGACCTCGACGACGCAGCCGTCGCCGTCCCCGACCGCCAGCTCGACGTCGTCCCACATCCCGAGCGCGAGGCCGAGGGTGTCGAAACCCGGTCCCAGGTTGGCCGAGGTGGCGGGCACGCGGACGCGGACGGCGTCCCCGGCGGCGGCGGCGGTTCGCTCCCCGGCCACCTCCGCCCCGGCGCTCAGCGCAGCCCCAGGGCGTCGGCGACCGCGTCGACCTGCGGCGGGAGGACGACGGGCTCGGCGGCGTCGGCGAGCGCGGTGCCGGGGTCCTTGAGGCCGTGCCCGGTCACGGTGGCCACGATCAGCTGCCCGGCCTCGAGGCGGCCCGCGCGGGCCCGGGCGAGCAGCCCGGCCACCGAGGCCGCCGAGGCGGGCTCGACGAACACGCCCTCGCGCGCCGCGAGCAGCCGGTAGGCCTCGAGGATCGCGTCGTCGTCGACGGCGAGGATCTCGCCCCCGGACTCGTCACGGGCCGCGATCGCGCCGTCCCACGACGCCGGGGAGCCGATGCGGATGGCCGTCGCCAGCGTCTCCGGGTCGCTCACCGGCGCGCCGTGCACGAGCGGCGCCGCCCCGGCGGCCTGCGCCCCCAGCATCCGCGGCGTGCCGGCGACGACCCCGTCGCCGGCGTACTCGGTGTAGCCGCGCCAGTAGGCGGTGATGTTGCCGGCGTTGCCGACGGGCAGGGCGTGGACGTCGGGCGCGCGGCCGAGCTGGTCGCAGATCTCGAACGACGCCGTCTTCTGGCCCTCGATCCGCGCCGGGTTCACGGAGTTGACCAGCGCGATCGGGTACTGCTCGGCGGCCCGGCGGGCCAGCTCGAGGCAGGTGTCGAAGTTGCCCTCGAGCTGCAGGATGCGCGCGCCGTGCACGGTGGCCTGGGCGAGCTTGCCCAGCGCGATCTTGCCCTGGGGCACGAGGACGGCGCAGGTCATGCCGGCGCGGGTGGCGTACGCCGCGGCCGAGGCCGAGGTGTTGCCCGTCGACGCGCAGATGACGGCCCGGGCACCGCCGGCGAGCGCCTCGGTCATCGCCACGGTCATCCCGCGGTCCTTGAACGAGCCCGTCGGGTTGGCGCCCTCGATCTTGAGGTGCACCTCGCTGCCGAGGAGCTCGGAGAGGTGCGGCGCGGGCAGCAGCGGCGTGCCGCCCTCGCGCAGCGTCACGACCTCCCAGCCGGGCTGCACGCGCGGCATGCGGTCGCGGTAGGCGTGGATGATGCCGGGCCACTCGACGCGGGCACCGGGCACGAGGCCGGTCACGATCCACCTCCCAGCTCGGTCACCGGCCGGCCCAGCCCCTCGACGCGCAGGACCCCGGCCACCCCGCGGACCGAGTCGAGCCCCGTCAGCGCCTCCACCGTCGCCGCGAGCGCGGCGTCGGGGGCGGAGTGGGTCACGATCACCAGTGTGGCGTCCTTCGGGCCCGGAGCGCCATCGTCCGCGTCACCCTCGCCCGAGGAGCCGCCCCGACCCTCCTGGCGGACCGTCGCGATCGACACCCCGTGCTCGGCGAACACCCCCGCGACCTGGGCGAGCACGCCCGCGCGGTCGGTGACGTCGAGCGCGACGTGGTAGCGGGTGCGGGTGTCGCCCATGGCGAGCACCGGCAGGTCGGCGTACGCGGAGTCGCGCGGGCCGCGCCCGCCGATGACGCGGTTGCGCGCGGCGGCGACCAGGTCGCCCAGCACGGCACTCGCCGTCTGCGGCCCGCCCGCGCCCTGCCCGTAGAACATCAGCTGCCCGGCCGCCGCGGCCTCGATGAACACCGCGTTGTAGGCGTCGGAGACCGAGGCCAGCGGGTGCGAGCGCGGGATCATGGCCGGATGGACGCGGGCGGAGACGCTGTCGTCCACCTGCTCGCAGATCGCCAGCAGCTTGATGGTGCAGCCCAGCGCCCTCGCGGCGGCGATGTCGGCGGCGGTGACGTCGCGGATGCCCTCGCGGTGCACGTCGTCGGCCGTCACGCGGGTGTGGAAGGCCAGGCTCGCGAGGATCGCGGCCTTGGACGCGGCGTCGTAGCCGTCGACGTCCGCGGTCGGGTCGGCCTCCGCGTAGCCGAGGCGCCCGGCCTCCTCGAGCGCCTCGGTGTAGTTCGCGCCCGAGGACGCCATCGCCGAGAGGATGAAGTTGGTGGTGCCGTTGACGATGCCCGCGATCCGCACGATGCGGTCGCCCGCCAGCGACTGCTGGATGGGCCGCAGCAGCGGGATCGCGCCGGCGACCGAGGCCTCGTAGTAGAGGTCGGCGCCGGACTCGTCGGCGGCGGCCGCGAGCGCCGCGCCGTCCTCGGCGAGCAGGGCCTTGTTGGCCGACACCACCGACTTGCCGTTCTTCAGCGCCGTGAGCAGCAGCCCGCGCACCGGGTCGATGCCCCCGATGACCTCCACGACGACGTCGACGTCCTCGCGCGTCACGAGCCCGGCGGCGTCGGTGGTCAGCAGCTCGGCGGGGACGTCGGGGTGGCGCTGGGGGCGCCGCACGGCCACGCCGACCAGATGGAGCGGCGCGCCGACGCGGTGCGCCAGCTCGTCGGCCTGCTCGGTGAGCAGCCGCACCACCTGGGAGCCGACGACGCCGGCCCCGAGCAGCGCGACACCGATCGGCCGCCCGTCACCGTTCACACCGCCGGTCACTGCCCCACCTCCAGTCGCGCCAGGTCGTCGAGGGTCTCGCGGCGCAGCAGAGGGCGCGATGTGCCGTCGGCCACGGCGACGACCGCGGGCCGCGGCACCTTGTTGTACGCGCTCGCCATCGCGTAGCAGTAGGCCCCGGTGGCGGCGACCGCCACGAGGTCGCCCGGCGCGAGGTCCGCCGGCAGCCAGCAGTCGCGCACGACGACGTCGCCCGACTCGCAGTGCTTGCCGACGACCCGCGACCGCACCGGCGGGGCCGTACCCGCCGAGCGCGAGACGAGCCGGCAGTCGTAGTGGGCGTCGTAGAGCGCGGTGCGGATGTTGTCGCTCATCCCGCCGTCGACGCTGACGTAGCGCCGCCGTGCGCCGCCGCCGAGCTCGACGTCCTTGACGGTGCCGACCTCGTAGAGCGTCGCCGTCCCCGGCCCCGCGATCGCGCGGCCCGGCTCGACGGCGATCCGCGGTGGCGTCAGGCCCACGCGGGCGGACTCGCGGTCCACGATGGCGCGCAGCTCACCGGCCATCCACGCGGGCGAGCGCGGCTGGTCGGCGGTGGTGTAGGCGATGCCCATGCCGCCGCCGAGGTCGACGGTGGTCAGCGCGTCGGCCACGGCCTCCCCGTGCTCGTCGCGCATCTCGGCGAGCAGGCCGATGACGCGGCGGGCGGCGAGCTCGAACCCGTCGGCGTCGAAGATCTGCGAACCGATGTGGCTGTGCAGCCCGACCAGGTGCAGGCCCGGCGACTTGAGGGCCCGCCGCACGGCCTCGGCGGCGTCGCCGGCGGCCAGCGAGAAGCCGAACTTCTGGTCCTCGTGGGCGGTGGCGATGAACTCGTGGGTGTGGGCCTCGACGCCGACGGTCACGCGCACCATCACCGGCGCCCGCACCCCGCGCTCGCGGGCCAGCTCGTCGAGGCGCGCGATCTCGACATAGGAGTCGAGGACGATCGCGCCGACCCCGGCGTCGAGGGCGGCGGCCAGCTCGTGACGGCTCTTGTTGTTGCCGTGGACGGTGATGCGCCCGGGCGGGAAGTCCGCGCGCAGCGCCGTGGCCAGCTCGCCCTCGGTGCAGACGTCGAGCCCGAGGCCCTCGTCGGCCACCCACCGCGCGATCTCCGCGGTGAGGAAGGCTTTGCCGGCGTAGTGCACGAGCGAGGCGTCGCCGTACGCGGCGGCGTGCTCGGCGCAGCGCGAACGGAAGTCGGCCTCGTCGACCACGAACAGCGGCGTGCCGTGCTCGCGGGCGAGGGTCGCGACGTCGACGCCGGCCAGACGCACGGCACCGTCGTCCCCCCGCACGGCGTGGCGTGGCCACACCGCGGCGGGCAGGACGTCGAGGGCCGTCGCGTCGGGGGGCGCCGTGCCGTCCTCGTGCTGGGGGATGACGTCGGCGTGGCGGGGCCCGGCGGGGTGGGCGCGGGTCATGGGGTGATCAGCTCCGGGGAGGTCGTCACATGCGCTCGGGCGCGCTGACGCCGAGCAGATCGAGGCCGTTGGCGAGCACCTGGCGGGCCGCGGAGCACAGCGCGAGGCGTGCCGTGTGGATTCCCGCGGGCTGCTCGTCGCCCTGGGGCAGCACGCGGCAGGTGTCGTAGAAGCGGTGATACGCGCCGGCGAGCTCCTCGAGGTAGCGCGCGACGCGGTGCGGCTCGCGCAGGCCCGCGGCCGACGAGAGCACCCGCGGGAACTCCCCCAGCGTGCGGATGAGGTCGCCCTCCCGGGGGTGGACCAGCAGCCCGAGATCCGGGTCGTCGGCCGAGACGCCCAGCTCGGCGGCGTTGCGGGCCAGCGACGCGAGGCGGGCGTGCGCGTACTGCACGTAGAACACGGGGTTCTCGTTGGTGCGGCTGGAGATCAGGTCGAGGTCGATCTCGAGCACCTGGTCGACCGAGCTGCGCGCCAGCGTGTAGCGCGCGGCGTCCACGCCGACGGCGTCGACGAGGTCCTCCAGCGTGATGATCGTGCCGGCGCGCTTGGACATCTTCACCGGCTGCCCGTCGCGCACGAGGTTCACCAGCTGCCCGATGAGCACCTCGACCCGCGCCGGGTCGTCGCCGAACGCCGCGGCGACGGCCTTGAGCCGGTGAATGTAGCCGTGGTGGTCGGCCCCGAGCATGTAGATCGCGAGGTCGGCGCCGCGCGCCCGCTTGTCGCGGTAGTAGGCGATGTCGCCCGCGATGTAGGCCGGGCGGCCGTCGCTCTTGATGACGACGCGGTCCTTGTCGTCGCCGTGCTCGGTGGAGCGCATCCACCACGCGCCGTCGGCGAAGTAGAGGGCGTCGGAGTCCTTGAGGTCCTGCACCGCCTTCTCCACCGCGCCCGAGCTGTGCAGCGCGAGCTCGGACGACCAGACGTCGAAGTGCGTGCCGAAGGACTCCAGGCTCGCCCGCATCTCGTCGAGCATCACCTCGACGCCGAGCCGCTTGAACGCGGCCAGCGCCTGGTCCTCGGGCTGGTCGAGCACGCCGGGCTCGGCGTCGACGACCTTCTGCGCGACCTCGGCGACGTACGCCCCGCCGTAGCCGTTCTCCGGCACCGGGCGCCCCTGCGCGGCGGCGATCAGCGACTCGGCGAACCGGTCGATCTGCGCCCCCGCGTCGTTGACGTAGTACTCGCGGGTCACCGCGGCGCCCTGGGAGGCGAGCACCCGGCCCAGCGCGTCGCCGACCGCGGCCCAGCGCGTGCCGCCGAGGTGGATCGGGCCGGTGGGGTTGGCCGAGACGAACTCGAGGTTGATCGCCTGGCCGGTGAGGGCGTCGGTGTGGCCGTAGCCCTCCCCCGCGGCGAGGACGTCGGCGACGATGCCGGCCTGCGCGTCGGCGGCCAGGCGCAGGTTGAGGAAGCCGGGGCCCGCGACCTCGGCGGTTTCGATGCCGTCGGTCGCCGTCAGTCGGGTCGCCAGCCAGCCCGCGAGCTCGGCCGGCGCGACCCCGGCCTTCTTGGCCGAGCGCAGCGCGAGGTTGGTGGCGTAGTCGCCGTGCTCGGGGTTGCGCGGACGCTCCACCGTGACCGTCTCGGGCAGCACCGTCGTGTCGAGGCCGCGCTCGGCGAGCACGTCCACGGCGACGGCGTGCAGGAGGTCGGCCAGGGCTGCGGGGGTCACCCCACGAGTCTAGGGACCCGGGTCGTCACGACTTCAGGCCGTGCTCACGGCGCCGGCGGTGATCACGCCGCGTGCGCACCCGTCACGAGGGGGTCACCGGGCGCTCCGTAAACTCCGGCCCATGGCGAGTGGCGGGTCCGGGCGGCGATCCGGGTCGAGCACCGGGGCGGGACGGTCGGGCTCGGGGCGTGACGGCACCCGTCCGAGCGGCAAGCGCCCTGGTCAGAGCGGTGGTCAGAGCGGTGGCGGCCAGCGCGGCGGCGGTCAGCGCACCGCCCAGCGCCCGGCGTCGAAGCGCGGGCCCAACCCGGTCAACCGCGGCAAGCGTCCCGCCGCGGGCACGCGCCGCCAGGTGCCGTGGCTGCTGATCGGCGCGATCACCGTCGTGGTCCTGCTCGCGGTGGGCGTGATCGGCTTCGCGCTCCTGCGCTCCAACGAGGTCAGCGCCTGGAAGCCGAGCAGCGACAACCGTGACCCCTCGCTGGCGATCCCCGGCGTCGTCACCGCGCAGTACCAGGGCCAGCAGCACGTCACGCCCGAGCAGCGCGTCGCCTACGACCGCTCGCCCCCGTTCGGCGGGCCGCACGACGGCTACTGGGCGGCGTGCAACGGCGTCGTCTACCCGACCCCGGTGCGCAACGAGAACATGGTGCACGCCCTCGAGCACGGCGCCGTGTGGATCGCCTACGACCCGGCGCGCGTCTCGGGCCCGGCCCTGGACACGCTGCGCGCGAAGGTCCAGGGGCAGAACTACACGATGATGTCGCCCTACCCGGGCCTCGACCAGCCGATCTCGCTGGCGTCGTGGGGCCACGAGCTCAAGCTGTCGGACGCGAACGACCCGCGGGTCGACCAGTTCATCTCGTCGCTGCGCCAGAACCAGTACACCTACCCCGAGGTCGGCGCCCGCTGCGACGCCCTCGGCCCGGGCTACTTCGACCCGGACAACCCGCCGCCGTTCGACGCGTCCCCGCCGCCGGCGAACGCCGTGACGATGGACGGCCGCGGCGCGGCGTCCGGGGCCGGCGGATGAGCGCGCCGACGACGTCGGACACCGGGCCGGCGGACCTCGACACCGACGAGGGCCGGCCGGGCTGGTGGTCGGCCAGCCCGACCTGGGCCAAGGCGTTCATCGCCGGCGGGCTCGCCCTGCTGCTCGTGCTGGTGGGCGTCATCGGCGGCATCGCGATCGGGCGCTCCACCGCCACGACCTATGGGCCGGCGGCGGACTCGATCGACGTCGGGTTCCTGCAGGACATGGTCGTGCACCACAACCAGGGCGTGGAGATGGCCGTGTGGGCGCGCAACAACACGGCCGACCCCGAGATCCGGCAGATCGCCTACGACATCGAGTCGACCCAGACGTCCCAGACCGGGCGCATGGAGGGCTGGCTGACGCTCTGGGGCGACCCGCTGACCCCGCCGTCGGGGCAGTTCATGGGCTGGATGGGCATGCCGGCGGCCGCGATGCCGGGGATGGCGTCGCCGCAGGACCTCGCGCGCCTGCGCGCGTCCACCGGCCGCGAGATGGACGTCGTCTTCCTGCAGCTGATGTTGCGCCACCACCAGGGCGGCCTGCCGATGATGCAGACCGCGGCCGCCGAGGCCTCCGTCCCGGCGGTGGCGGCGCTGGCGCAGAGCATGGTGACGTCGCAGAGCTCCGAGGTCGGCGTGATGACGCAGATGCTCGCGGCCCGGGGCGCCGCCCCCCTCCCGGCACCGGAGATGCACGGCGGCACGTCCATGCCCGGCATGAACTGACGCACCTCCCGGTGCGAGCAACGCGGCATTGCTGGCACCCAGCGCCAGGATCGCCACGTGCTCGCGAGCGCGACACGCCGTGAGCTAGTGGTCCAGGCGCGCCCGGACCTCGGCCTCCGCGACGGCGATCGGGGTCGTCTCGGCCTCGCGGCGCAGGGCGTCGAGCCGCTCCCCCGCCTCGGGCCGGCTCCACTCGCGGGCGAAGGCGCCGGACAGGATGTCGTCGTGCAGCACGCGCGAGAACCGTGACGCCAGCTCGCCGTGCTCGTCGAGCGCCGCGAGCGAGCGCAGCTGCCCGTACTGCGACGTGCGCGAGTGCAGCCCGAGCTGGCCGAACAGTCCGTCGCGGGCGATGTGCGCGAACACCTCCGCGGGCTCGGCCGAGAGGTAGAGCTCGTTGAGCACGGCCTCCTCGGTGAACCCCGCGCCGACGGCGACGCGGTGCGCCGTGCGCAGGACGTCCATGACGGCCGGCCAGATGGCCTGCTCACTGAGCAGGTCAAGCGCCGCCTCCTCGCGGGCGCTGGAGACGATCGCGCCGCCGAGGGTGCCGCCGATCGCCCGCGCCACCGCCATGGTCGTCTCCCACGCCCGGCCGGTGGCGTCGCGCTCGACCGAGACGAAGCACGGGAAGCCGTGGCGATCGACGTAGCGGTCGCGGACCGCCGCCCCGATCATGCGCGGCGCGACCATGACGACGTCGACGCCGTCGGGCACCTCCAGCAGCCCGAAGTGCCAGTTGTAGCCCGAAGCCACGACCAGCGTGTCGCCCGCCCGCAGGCCGGGGGCGACCTCATCGCGCACCAGCTCGGGCTGCACCTCGTCGGGCACGAGCAGCAGCGCGACATCCGCGGCGGCCGCCGCGTCGGCGATGGACCGCAGGTCGAAGCCCTGCTCCCGCGCCGGCGGGGCGTACTCGTCGTCCCTGTTCCCGACGATCGGCGCGAACCCCGAGTCGCGCAGGTTCGCCGCCTGGGCCGCGCCCTGGTTGCCGTACCCGAGGACGGCGACCGGGCGTCCGGACAGCGGGGCGAGGTCCGCGGCGTCGATGCTGCGGTCGCGGTGGATCTCTGCGTGGGCCATGGCCCGAGCGTCGGGCACCGGAGGCCCGTGCGCTAGGCTCGTCGCCGGTCCGCCCCCGTAGCTCAGGGGATAGAGCACCGCCCTCCGGAGGCGGGAGCGCAGGTTCGAATCCTGCCGGGGGCACCATCGTCGGGCATCCTCGTCGCGGTCCTCGAGATGCCGACGTGATCAGTGCGGGGCCCGGTCACGATCCTGGTCAGTGGCGGTGGGTGCCGAAGAGCTCGTCGAGGGTGGCCGGCTGCAGGTCCCGCTCGCTCAGCAATTCCCTGATCCGGTCGAACAACCCGAGGACGGTCGGGTGGTTGGCGTGGCCCAGCACGATGCGGCCGGGGGTCAGGCACCGCCGCGCCTGGTCGAGCAGGAACTCCGGTGTGACGAGGCTGGAGTCCCCGAGGAGCCGGTCCACATCACCACGGTCGGGAACCCGGCGTCCCGGGCGATCGCGTCGACGGCTGCGGTGTGGGCTCCGTAGGGAGGCCGCCAGTACGGCCTGGCGCTGGTCCCGAAGGTGGTCACGATCCACTGCTCGTTGCGCTCGAGTTCCTCTCTGACCCGGCCCGCGGGTAGGCGGGTCAGTCGCGGATGGCTGAACGTGTGGTTCATGATCTGCACCTGGCCGACGTCGATCAGTGGACGCAGCACGCCGGCCTGGGGCGCCCACGCCGACGCGTAGGTCCCGTTGGGGCTGAACGTCAGGTGGATGCCGGTGCGGCGGGCGAAGGCGACGTAGCCGGCCACGACCTCGGGCGCGTAGCCGTCGTCGACGGTCAGGGCGATCCGACCTGCCGGAGGCGCGACGGACCCGGACCCCGCCCTCGACGCTGACGCCGTCGCGGTCTCGCCGCTGCGGCCCGGCGAGGCGCGGACCGCTGGCGCTGCGCACCCCGCCAGCCAGGCGGCGAGTCCCAGCCCGAGCATCCCGAAGAGTTCGCGACGGGGCAGGACCGGCCCGGCCTCGACCCGCGCCTGCGAACCGTCGCCCTCACCTGCCCTCCGCGGCCCCCCATGCACTTCGGACCCCTTCCGGTCGCGGCCCGGGCGTCCACCCGGGCCCGCGCACGAGCGTGCCGCCCGACGATGGAGCGCGAGTGTCCGCGACATCCCGTCTCGATCTCGTGGACCCGACATCCCCCTCGCGGGTCGCGGCCGGGGCCGACGAGACCGCCGAGCACGCCGCCGCAGTCCGCATCGTCGCCGCGGCCGGTCCGCCGTCGACCTGACCCGCACCACGATCCCTGACGACGGCCACAACGCCGACGCGGTCCGCAGCGTCTGACGACCACGAAGCTGACCCGCCCCGCGAGTCCCCGCGCCGGCCTTCGACGTCTCACCCCGGCCTCGGGCCGGCCGCGTCGGGTGCCGCCTCGACGTCGCGGCGCTCGTCGTCGGTCAGGCGCTCACGCAGCGTCGCTGCCGTGAGGGGATCGAGGAGACCGAAGGCCGCGCGCTTCTCGTCCTCGGGCAGGACCCGGAGGATGTTGGCGAGGTTCGTCCACCGGGTCCGGCGGAGCGTGTCGCGGGCGGCGGCGAGATCGTTGCGGCGCAGGTGTTCGTGCAGCTCGGAGAGCGGTGCCGGGTCCACCCTGCGAGGGTGCGCGACGTCGGGTCAACACCCGGCAAATCCGCTCGGATCGTCGAGGCGGGCCGCGCACGGGGCGCGGTGGACCGACGTCGCGCCCACCTCCGCGCGTCGGGTCGGCTTCCGCATGCCCCAGCGGTCGCGGCGCCGGGCCCACGACCCGGCGCTGAGGCAGCCCGCCGGCGGCGGCCTCGTCGCGTAGGGCGCCGCCGGGTCGGTACGCAGCGGTGCTGTGACGCCCGTGGCACGTCACGTGGCCCGGTGCCTGTCACGTCCTGGCGAGGTGGTCCGCCGGGGAATCACGTCGTGCATCACCGACGCGGGACCTTCGGCAGCGTCGGGCGCGACGGACGGCGGTCCCGGCTCCTCGGGGTCTCCCGCGACCGTGAAGAAGTGAACGAGGCCAGGACTCCGGGGCGAAGGGCCGAGGCGGGACACACCCACCCTGACGTGACCGGCGGCTGGCGACGTCCAGCCGTCTTCGGCGCGATGGACGGACTGGTGTCGAACTTCGCTCTGGTCGCGGGCGTGGCGGGCGGGGTGGCGAGCGCCGGCGGTGGAACGGGCGCGATCGTGTTGGCCGGGATGGCCGGCCTCGCCGCCGGGGCGTTCTCGATGGCCGCGGGCGAATACACCTCGGTCGCCTCCCAGGCCGAGCTCGCTCGGGGTCAACTGACTCTCGAGCGCCACGCCCTGGCGCGGACACCGGAGCTCGAGCAGGAGGAGCTCGCGCGGCGGTACGTCGAGCGAGGGGTCGAGGTCGGTGTCGCGCGGGAGGTGGCCCGTCAGCTGTCCCGCACGCCCGAGCAAGCGCTCGTGGTCCACGCCCGGGACGAGCTCGGGGCGATCCCGACGACCTGCCCTCACCGATGCTCGCCGCTGTCGCATCGTTCCTGGCGTTCACCGTCGGTGCGCTTCTCCCGGTGCTGCCCTACCTGCTCGGTGCGACCAGCCTGCTGCCCGCACTGATGGTGTCCGGGGTCGGGCTCTTCGGCGCCGGAGCCCTCGTCTCCCTCGTGACCATGAGCTCGTGGTGGTGGACCGGATCACGGCAGCTGCTGCTCGGCGCCGCCGCCGCCGCGTTGACCTACTCGGTCGGCATCCTCGTCGGGGCCGGAATCGCCTGACGGAGTGGAGGGGTTGTGTCCCTGCTCGACGATGGATCGGAGAACGGCGAGGTCGCGCTGCCAGCGTCGCCGCAGCGCCGGCCGCACCAGGGGTGCGAGCAGGCGGAGCCACCCGTGCGGACGCAGCTCGGCGCGGAACCGCACGTGTGATCGCCCCTCGAGGGGCACGACCTCGCCCTCGAACCGCATGTCGAGCCGGTCTCCGCTGCTCGTGGCCGTCCAGGCCCGCGGCGGATCGAACCCGAGGTACTGCACCACACCGCCGCCGGCCCTCGTGCGGACGCGGTAGCGCGTCCCGGCCGCGACCGGGCCGTCGGTCAGCAGCGTCACGTCGTCGACCGCGGAGGCCCACGCGGTCACGTTCCGTGGGTCGGTGCAGTGGGCGAACACCTGCTCGGCGGGACGGTCGATGTCGACGGCCGCCTCGACGACAGCACGACCGCGCCGGAGCAGGGGCGCCGGTACCGATCGCGGGCACGCCCCGGCCCGGGCCAGGTCCACCAGCTCGGTGAACGACCGGGCGATGCCGTCGATCAGCACGTCCAGGTCGGTCATGTCGACGTCGGCGTTGGCTGCCACGGTCAGTTCCCCGGCGTAGGAGAGCGCCGCGACCGTGAGCGGCACGAGCGGGGCCATCGGGGCGATCGGCACGACCTCGAGCAGCCGGGCACCGGCCACCCAGAGCGGCCTCGCAGGGCCCGGCACGTCGGTGACGGACACGGTGAGCCGGCGGCTCCCCACACGCCGGGCCCAGCGCAGCAGCCACCGCGACAGCGGCGTCGGGAGGTGGAGGTCGGAGAAGTCGCCGCCGGCGGCGCGCAGCCGCGCCTTGCCGAGCGCCGTCGCACGGCGCACGAGCGCGGCGCGTCGCAACGGGTCGGGCTCGCCGACCGGTAGGTCGACGATCAACATCGCCGCGACCTGCCGTCCCGCTGAGCCGGCCGTGCCGGTGGCCGCAGGCACGGAGGCGCGCAGCACGAGCCCGGGCGTGACCTCCCCGCGGGCGGCCAGGAGCCGCCGCAGACCACCGGTGACGGCGGCGAGGAGGAGGTCGTTCACCGTCATGTCCAGGGCGTGCCCGGTGCCCCGGAGCTCCTCCATCGACCTGCGCGCGACCCCCAGCCGGCGCGCCGGGCCGATGTGGCGCGACAACGGGGTCACCGGCTCTCGTCCGGCGAAGCCGGCCATCGCGTCGCGCACCTCGCGCATGCCCGGCCGCGCGGGTCCTGGCCCCCCGCCCGGCCGGCGCCGGCGCGGGCCACGCCGCAGGGCGGCCCCCACCTCCTGCAGCCGCCGGCACACCAGGTCGCGGTGCGTCGGCAGTCCCGCCACGGCCGACATGGGCGCGACCGTCACCGACGTCCCGGGAGCGGGGTCGAGCAGCGCGCCCGCGAGCGCCACACCGGTGAGCCCGTCGGCGAGCATGTGCGAGACGACGATGAGCACGGCGAACCGGACCTCGTGTCCACCGTCCTGCAGCCCGTCGACGACCTCCGCCCGCCAGAGCGGCCGATCTCGATCCAGCGGCCGGGCCGCCCGGTTCGCCGCCCAGTCGGGGAGGTCGGCGCCGGGCGGGAGGACCGTGGTCTCGATGTGGTCGAGCGGGTCGAAGCCAGGATCCGCCACCCAGAGCGGCCGGCCCTCCCCCCATCGCGTCCACACGACCCGCCGCCCCAGCGCGGGAACCCGGTGCGCCCGAGCGGCCAGCTCCCGGCGAACCCGGAGCACGTCGACCGCACCGTCCGGGCCGGCCATGGGTCCGCCGTCGAACGTGCCGAGCAGCGCGACCTGCATGGGGGTGTCGTGGTGGTCGAGCCACGCGTACATCAGCTCGTCGAGACGCAACCGGATCGGGTCCACGACCTCACCGTGGGGGATCGGCGAACGCCGGCCAGGGTCGAGTGCCCCGTCCGAGGTCCTCGACGCCGCGTTCCGGCACGAACCTGCGCGGAACGTCGAGGTGGGCGCGGAGGAACGTCAGTTGGACGTCGCTGATCTGTTCGAAGGCCGGGTGAGAGTGCGCGAAGCGTGATCGGCCGCCTGCTCGGCGATTCGGCTCGTCAGCCGCGTCCGGCCGCGGCCGGCTCGTCCTCCATGCTGGCCTGGTAGGTCTCGGTGAGTGCCCACACGCACGCGATCGCGATCAGCGCGAGGACGATCATGTAGATCGAGACGGCGACCTCGGCGCTCCCGCCGCGCCGGACCCTGGGCCTCGTGGCCGCCCTCGCCGGGGCGCTCGGCGCGACGGGCATCGTCACCTTCGCCGCCCGATCCCACCAGGAGCCTCCGCCGGCGCTGCCCGCCCCCGTCGCCGTCCAGCCGCTGCCAACGGCGGGCCCGCCGATCGTGCCCGCCCTGCCGGGCAGAGCGACCTCGACGTGGATCGGTGACGTCTCGGCGGCGAGATCACCGAGATCCACGGCGTGGCGCGGCACCGCGTCACCCACCGTGAACCCCGCTGAGCACCACGCCGATGCCGGCGACGGGAGCGGTGGCGACATCGGCGGCGGCCCCACCGACGGGAGCGGGAGCCGGGGCGGCGACCTCGGGAAGAACGGGTCGGGCAACGGTCGCGGGCAGGGTCGCGGGCACGGCGGCTGAGACCAACCGTCCCCGCGAGACGTCACTTGGTGCTCCCCGGCACCGCCGGTGAACCTCGTGTCGTGCCACGAGGCGTGCGGCCTCGCGTGGTCACCGATCGACGGTGTCCAGCTGCGGTCAGGGCACGTCCGGTGTGGCGGTCGCACGGTTCGCGGCGTAGACCTGCTCGGCGTAGCGGTCGAGGATCTCGCCGCACTCGTGCAGTGCCGTGGCGGCGGTGCGTGCGTCGGGGAGCGCGAGGACGTCGCGCTTCTTGAGGTCGCGGTACCAGCGCCGTAGCCGGTGGAGGCTCTGCTCCTCCTCCTCGAGCTCGGCGAAGGTGAACTTCTCCTTGGCGACCTCGCGCGCGATCTCGTCGGTGAACTTGCCGCAGTCCGCGAGGAACTCCCGCCACTCGTCGAGACGGGCGGCCATGAACGCTTCCTCGACGAGCGCGCGGGAGGTCTCGTCCTGGGGCTGGATGGCGAACACCGCGACCGAGCCGCCGCCGTCGGAGGCCAGCTCGGAGGCCCGGTCGAGCGCCTGGCGGTAGGGATCGGCGTCCGGCATCGCCCAGGTGCCCTGTGACACGGGCACCGCTCCCGCGCGGCGCAGCTCGCGCCACACCGCCACGCGGTGGCGGGAGGGCTGGGCGGGGACCTGGACCACGGCCAGCAGCCACTCGAGCCCGCTCGTCATGATCCCGACCCTAGCGGCACACCGACCCGAGTAACACTTGTTACAGTCGTCGGCGTGACGGACCCGCAACCCGCGGCTCGGAGCCTGGCGCCGCTGTACTTGGCCGGGTTCACCACCGCCTTCGGCGCTCACGGCGTCGCGTCGGTGCTCGGCGCCGACACCGACGACATCGGCCTGTCCCTGCTCGGCCTCGGGCTGATCCTGGCGCTCTACGACATGGCCGAGGTGATCCTCAAGCCCTTCTTCGGAGCCCTGAGCGACCGGATCGGCGCGAAACCGGTGATCGTCGGCGGCCTCGTCGCGTTCTTCCTCGCCTCGCTGCTGGCACTCGTCGACGCGTCCCCGCTGGTGCTCGCCGTCGCCCGCTTCGGCCAGGGTGCGGGCGCCTCGGCCTTCTCCCCGGCGTCCTCGGCCGCGGTGGCCCGCCTGGCCGGCCGTGAGCGCCTCGGCCGGTACTTCGGGCGCTACGGGGCGTGGAAGAGCGTCGGCTACGTCCTCGGTCCGCTGCTCGGCATCGGGCTGGACCACTGGCTCGGCATCCAGGCCGTCTACGTGGTCCTCGGGGCCCTCGCCGCCGCGGCAGGCATGTGGGTCGCCGTGGCGATGCCCGCCCTGCCCGTCGTGCCCCGCCCCCGATACACCCTGCTCGACCTCGTCCGCCAGACCACCGAGCGCGGCTTCCTCGTCCCGGCCCTCCTGCTCGCGATGACCACAGCGGTGCTCGGCGTCGCGGTCGGCTTCCTCCCACTGCTCGCGATCCGTCTCGGTCTGAACCCGCTCGCGGGCGCCGGCGCCGTCGCGCTGCTCGCCCTGACCTCGGCGGCCGTGCAGCCCGTCGTCGGCCGGCTGCGCGATCGCGGGCTCGTCACCACCCGCTCCGGCAGCCTCCTCGGGCTGCTCGTGGCCGCGGCCGGGCTGGTCGTGCTCGCGGTCCTGCCACACGGGGTCACCCTGTTCGTGGCGGCCGTCGCGTTCGGGGTCACCGTCAGCACGGTCACCCCCCTGGCGTTCGCCCACCTCGCCGCGGCCACCCCCGAGGAGCGCATGGGCCGCGCGATGGGCAACGTCGAGCTCGGCCGCGAACTGGGCGACGGGGGCGGCCCACTGATCGTCGGCGCGATCGCCGCCGTGTGGACCCTCCCGGCCGCCCTCCTCGCCCTCGCCGGAGGGTGCGCCGCCGCCGGCGCCGTCAGCTGGCGGGCCCTGCGCACCCCCGAGCAGATCGACACCTGAAGGAACATCCGCGGCCCCTCCCCCTACCCCCTGCCCCCGCCCCGGCCGCCCGCGGCCTTCACCGGTCCTCAGTCAGCGTCGGCCGATCGGTCGACCGGCACCCGGGACGGGGCGAGCCGCGCCGCGAGCAGGAGCACGAGACCGTCGGCGACGAGCGCCAGGCTCCAGCCGGCGAGGAGGTCGCTCGGACAGTGCACGCCCAGCACCACGAGCGAGCCCCCGACCAGGAGCGCGAGCACAAGCGCCACACCGACCAGGACACGACGTCCCCGGCACGGCCCGACGAGGACGACCACGAGCAGCAGCACGCCAGCCGACCAGAGGGCTTGGCCGGAGGGGGCCACCACGATGATCTTCCCGCCGTGCCGGGTGAAGAACCCTCGGCCGCGTCGACGCGGCTCGGGGCCAGCCCGACGTAGCTCCCGAAACGCCCACGACGCGGCGACCACGGCCACGAGGCCGACGTCGAGTCGGCCGGCGCCGGCGTAGACCGCCGCGGCGACGAGGACGGTCTCGCCCGGAGCTGGGACGCCGAAGTCCTCGAGGAAGAGCAGCCCGCCCACCGCGAGGTAGCCGTAGGTGTCCAGCACCGGGGCCAGGGTCGCGAGGACACCGGGGAGCGGCGGTGGCCCGCTCACCGCGGCGTCCCCGCCGCGGGGTGGACCACCCCGTGCGACGTGCTGCTTCTACACACCTGTAGAACATACCTCGTCTACATCGTTGTAGAAGTCAGTGTGCCCACGATCGGAGGAGGACCACACGTGAGCATCGGTGTCCCGCAACGCAGCGCTCCGACGCCGGCGACCGACCCGGCGCGCGCGGGCCAGCGGTGGGCGGCGCGGGCCGAGGCCGTGAGCAAGGTCTACGGCTCGGGAGAGACCCGGGTACGCGCCCTGGACGTGGTGGACGCCGGGTTCGTGCACGGCGAGCTCACCGCGGTCATGGGTCCCTCGGGGTCGGGCAAGTCGACGCTGATGCAGTGCCTCTCGGGCCTGGACCGGGTCAGCAGCGGCCGGGTCTGGATCGGCGACCAAGAGCTCTCCGGGCTGGGCGAGCGGGCGTTGACCGAGCTGCGCCGCGACCGGGTTGGCTTCGTGTTCCAGGCGTTCAACCTGCTGCCCACCCTGACCGCGCGGGAGAACATCACGCTGCCCGCCGACCTCGGCGGCCGGGCGGTGGAGGCCGACTGGCTCGACCACGTCGTGGACACCCTGGGGCTGCGGGAGCGGCTGGCGCACCGGCCCGGCGAGCTCTCCGGGGGCCAGCAGCAGCGCGTGGCCTGCGCCCGGGCGCTGGTGGGACGCCCCGAGCTCGTACTGGCCGACGAGCCGACAGGCAACCTGGATTCCCGGGCCGCCGGCGAAGTGCTGGGACTGCTGCGGCGCAGCGTGGACGATCTCGGGCAGACGATCGCGCTCGTCACCCACGACGCCGCCGCCGCGGCCCACGCCGACCGTGTGCTGTTCCTGCACGACGGCCGGCTCGTCGCCGAGCTCAGCTCCGCCGACGCCGGTGAGGTCCTCGAGACGATGGCGGGGCTGGAGCACGCCGGCGCGGAGCCCGGAGGCAGCGGGACACCGGACCTCGACGGTGCGCCGGTCGTGGACGCGGCGGCGGCCGAGGCGGCACGCACGGCCCGGCTCCTGCGCGCGCAGCTCGACGCGTTCATCGCCGACGTCGACGCCCTCGCCGCGGGCACCGGTGACCGGCGGGGTGCGGCGCTGTGAGGGTGATGCTGCGGATCAGCGCGCGCTCGGTGCGCGCGCACCGGGCGCGGATGGCGCTCTCGGTACTGGTCGTCGCGCTCGGGGTCGGGTTCGTGGTGGGCACGCTGGTGCTCTCCGCGACGATCGACGCCGCCTTCACCGGCTTGTTCACCTCGGGCGCCGCCGACGTCACCGCCAGCCCGCGGGCGGCGTTCGCGGTGGAGGTGGAGGACCAGGCGATCTCGGGCGCCGTCGCCACGGTGCCCGCCACCGCGGTGGCCGCGGTCGCGGCCGTGCCGGGTGTGGCCGCCGCCCACGGGGAAGTCGCCACCCAGGACGTCACCGTGGTCGACGCCGGCGGTCACGCAGTCGGCCCGTCCAGCGGCGCCCCGACCCTGGGCTACAACTGGTACCCCCGGGCACACCCGATCGCCACCCTGCGCACCGGGCGCGCCCCGACCGGTCCCGGGGAGGTCGTCCTCGACGCACCGAGCGCCGCCGCGGCCCACCTGGTGCTGGGCGCGCCGGTCCGGCTGATCACCCCGGCCGCGGCCACCCCGGCCACCCTGGTCGGGCTCGCCGACCCGGGGCCGGCCAATCCCGGTGTCGGGCTGGTGTTCCTCGACACCCCGACCGCGCAGGCGGCGCTGCTGGGCCAGCCCGGGCGCTTCACCGCGGTCACCGCCGACGCCGTCCCCGGGACCGCCGACGCCGCGGTGGCCCCCGCGGTGCAGCACGCGCTCGGGCCGGCGGTCACGGTCGCCACCCGCGAGCAGCAGGCCTCGTCGGCCGCCGCCCGTGTCGGGGCCTTCCTGTCGACGGTCACCGACGCACTCCTCGGCGCGGGCGGGGTCGCGGTCCTCGTCGGCAGCTTCCTCATCGTGAACACGTTCACGCTGCTGGTCGCCGGCCGCACCCGCGAGCTCGGCCTGCTGCGCGCGGTCGGCGCCCGCCCCGGCCAGGTCACCGGCATGGTGCTCGGCGAAGCCGTCCTGGTCGGCGTCCTGGGCGCCAGCGTCGGACTCGGCGCCGGGATCGGGCTGTGCGCGGCGCTCGAGGCCGCCCTGCGCGGGTTCGGCGTCGACCTCTCCGCGGTCGGGCTCAGCATCCCGGCCTCCACGGTGCCGGCGGCCTACCTGCTCGGCGTCGGGGTCACCGTGGCCGCAGCCTGGCTGCCCGCCGGGAGGGCCGGGCGCGCTGCGCCGACCGCGGTGCTGCGCGAGGCCGCCGCCCCCACCGAAGACGGAGCGGGCCGCGGGCGCACCGTCGCCGGCGCCGCGGTGCTGCTGGTCGCCGCCGGGGCGCTCCTGACCGCCGCGCTCGTGGTCCCGCACACCGGACTCACGGTGGGCGCCGTTCTCTTCGCCGTCGGGGTCGCGGCGAGCCTGGTCGGTCTCGTGCTGGCCGGCCCGGCGCTGGCCCGGACCCTGGTCGCGTGCCTCTCCGCCGGGTACCGGCGCCTGTTCGGCACGGTCGGGGCGCTCGCCCGCGGCAACACCACCCGCCACCCGCGACGCACCGCCACCACCGCCGCCGCGCTCGCCGTCGGCGTCGCCCTCGTCACCGGCCTGGGCACCCTCGCCTCGTCACTGGACACCTCGATCACCCGCGACATCGCGGGCAGCACCGGCGCGGACTACGTGCTCTCCGGGCGCGGCGGTCAACCGCTCCCGCCCCAGGTCACTGACACCGTCCGTGCCCTGCCCGAGGTGGCGACCCTGACCCGCCAGCGCTACGCGCCCGCCGACCTCGGCGGCAGCCAGGTCTCGGTCTCGGGCGTCGACACCGCGACCCTCGACACGACGACCCGTCCGCAGTACGTCGCCGGCGACACGTCCGCCCTCACCCAGGGCGGCATCGACGTCGACCAGGCCACCGCCGCCGCCGACGGGCTCACCCTTGGGTCGCCCGTCCACATCGTCTTCCTCGACGGCACCCCGGCCGACCTGACCGTCGGCGCCATCAGCAGACCCCCCGTCGGGGGTGGCAAGGACGGCTCGACCTTCCAGGTCTCCCTCGACACCCTGAGCCGCTACCAGCCCCTCACCAAGGACTTCACCGTCTACCTCGGCGCCGCCCCCGGCGCCGCGCCGGCGCTCGGCGACGCGCTGCACCAGGCGTTGACCGACGCCCCCCAGGTGACGATCGAGAACCGGGCCGACCACCAGAACGCACTGCGCGGCCAGGTCGCCCTCGTCCTCGACCTGCTCTACGGCCTGCTCGCCCTCGCGGTCGTCATCGCCGTCCTCGGGGTGGTCAACACGCTCGGGCTCTCGGTGATCGAACGTCGCCGGGAGATCGGGCTGCTGCGCGCAGTCGGCGCGACCCGCGCCCAGATCCGCGGGCTCATCCGGCTCGAGGCCCTGGCCGTCGCCGTGCACGGCACCGCGCTCGGCCTGGTGCTCGGTCTCGGCTGGGGCGTCAGCGGGCAACGACTGCTGGTCGGCTACGGGGTCACCGCACTGTCCGTGCCCTGGGCCACCCTCGCCGCGCTCGCCCTCGGCACGGCGCTGGTCGGGCTGCTCGCCGCGATCATCCCCGCCCGTCGCGCCGCCCGTACCGATCTCCTGACCGCCCTGATCGCGGTCTGAGGACACTGTGTGCCTGACCTGGTCCGCGCTCCGCCGAGCCGTTCTACAGGTCTGTAGAATCCGAGGTCCGTCGACCCACGACCCAGGAGGGGCGCTCGAGGATGACCACGCGCGATCGCCGTGCTCCCGGGTCGTTGGAGAAGCAGGTGTGGGCGCTGCTCCTCGACGCCGGGCGGCCGCTGACCACCGGCGAGGTGCGCGACCGGCTCCACGAGCAGACCCCCGCCGAGGCGCCGCTGGCGCACACCACCGTGGTGACCATCCTCGGTCGGCTCCACGGCAAGGGGCTGCTGACACGCTCGCTCGACGGACGGGCGCACCGGTACACCCCGGCCAGCACGCCCGAGGGCGTCGCCGCCACCCGCATGCACCAGGCGCTGGCCGATGAGGGTGACCACGAAGCGGTGCTGAGCAACTTCGTCTCCGGGCTCTCGGGCACCGACGAGGCCCTGCTACGCCGGCTGCTCGGCCAGGACGGCTGAGCGCGACATGCACATCGCGGTCTACCTCCCCCTGCTCCTGCCGCTGCTCGCCGCACGAGGAGCCGTCCCGCTGGCCCGCCGGCTGCCGCCCCGGCTCGCGACCTGGCTCCTCACCGGCGCCGCGGTCGCCCTCGCCGCGTGCAGCACCGTGGCGCTGGCCCTGCTCGCCGCCACCGCCGCCGTGCGCATCCCCGTCCTGGCCACCATCGAGCGCTACTCCCTCGCGGTGGTCGCCCGCGACGATCCCGCCTCGGTGTGGGTCGCCCTCGCGGCCGCGCTACTGCTCGCCGCAGGTGGCCTCGCCCTGGCCCGGGTCGCGATCCGACGAGCGCAGGCCCTGCTCGCGACACACCGTCACACGCGCTTGCTGCCCGGCGAGGAGCAGCTCGTGGTGCTGCCCGATCCGTCCCCCGAGGCCTACGCCGCCCCCGGCCGCCCCGGCCGGATCGTGGTCTCCACCGCCATGCTCGACGCGCTCTCGCCAGCCGAGCAGGACGCCCTGATCGCCCACGAGATCTCGCATCTGACCCACGGCCACCACCTCTTCCTCGCCACTGCCCACCTCGCCGCGGCCCTCAACCCGCTTCTACGGCCAGTGAGCCGAGCCGTGGGCTACACCATCGAACGGTGGGCCGACGAGGACGCCGCCCAGGACGCCGGCGACCGGCCCGTCGTCGCACGCGCCGTCGGACACGCAGCGCTGGCCAGCGCCCCCGCACCCCGGGCGCCCCGCCCCGCCCTCGGCCTCGGGATCGCTCCCGCCCTCCCCCGTGACGCCGGCGACGTCCCCCGCCGCGTCGCCGCCCTGCTCATCGCGCCCGCGAGGGCGCAGCGCGTGCTGCTCGTCGCCGCCATCGCACTGGTCCTGGTCGCCGCGCTCGCCACACTCGAAGCCCAGCAGGACTTCGAGGCACTCCTCGAGCTCGCCCGCCGCGCCGTTCCCGGCAGTCCGGTCGCGTAGCGACGCACAGGGACCGTTGATCAACGTGAGAAGCCGAATCCAGTGGTGATCTCGCGAAGCGTTGCCTCGTCGGGCCCGATGCCCATCGGGTGAAGGCGTTCGGTGCCTTCGCCCCGGGGGCGCAGCGTCCGCGTGGAGGCTCACCGGCAAGGGTGAAGAGCAGGTGAGGGACGGGTGGATCAAGCTTCCGGGCCCGCAAAGCGGCAGCGCCGCCGCAGGCGGCTCGACGACACCGAGGGCCGGCGCGGCCTCGAGCTCTTCACGTGGGTCAAGAGGGTCCTCTCGCTCCGCTCGGTCAACGCCCGGACGAGCTAGGAGGTCGACGCAGCAGAACCGCCTCGACGGCGCCGGTGGGAGAGCTGGAGGTGGTGTTCGGCACCTGGGTGGCTCGCCGGGTCGGTGTGCACGGTGGCCCCCGCGAGCTGAGGGATCTGGTGGGCGAGCTGGTGTTCGGCGTCGGCGGCGATCTCGTGGGCGTCGCGCACGCTGAGGTCGTCGCCGACGACGAGGTCGGCCTCGACTTGGAGACGGTGCCCGATCCAGCGCATCCGCACCGCGGCGACCTCCCGGACCCCGGGGATCGCCGACAGGGTCGACTCGGCCCGGTCGACCAGGTTCGGGTCCACGGCGTCCATGAGTCGCCGATAGACCTCCCGAGCGGCATCGCGCAGCACGACCACGATCGCAATGGTGATCAGCAGCCCGACGACGGGGTCGGCCCACCACCAGCCCACCGCAGCACCGCCGGCCCCGAGCAGCACCGCGAGCGAGGTGAACCCGTCGGTGCGCGCGTGCCGTCCGTCGGCGACGAGCGCCGCAGACCCGATCCGCCGGCCGGTCGTGATGCGATAGCGGGCCACGAGCTCGTTGCCGATGAAGCCGATGGCCCCGGCCGCGGCCACCGCGCCGAGGTAGGACACCGGTTGTGGGTGCAGGAGGCGGTTGACGGCTTCGTAGCCGGCGATGAGCGCGGACGCCGCGATCGTGAGGACGATGACGATGCCGGCCAGATCCTCGGCGCGTCCGTAGCCGTAGGTGTAGCGGCGGGTCGGGGCGCGGCGGGCGAGGAGGAACGCCACACCGAGCGGGACGGCGGTCAGGGCGTCCGCGACGTTGTGCAACGTGTCGCCGAGCAGCGCCACCGACCCGGAGAAGGCCACGACGACGCCCTGGGCGACCGCGGTGACGCCGAGGATGACGAGCGAGAGCCACAACGCGCGCAGCCCGTCCCTGGACGACTCGAGGGCCGCATCGACCTTCTCGTGCGAGTCGTGGGAGTGCGGCCGCACCAGGTGCCCGACCTGCTCGCGCAGCCGCCCCCACGTTCCCCCACCGTGCCCGTGACCGTGGCCGTGTTCCTGCACCCCTGGCCCTCTTCTCGATCGGTCGCCTCACGAGAGCGCCTCGGCAGACGCGCGAGGTCGGAGGGCCACGGTACGGAAAGCGTGACCCGCCGCGCTGCGTCGATTACGGTGCCACGCTGGGTCGACACGGGATCGGACAACTCGAGGGGGGCGCGGCCCGCGATGTGTCCGGATGCGGTTCGGTAACGTCGACGGGGTGGTTCGCCGGCACGGGAGTTCGCGGAGCGGCGCGACCAGCGCGGCGCCGCCGAACCTGCTGCTCGGCGGCTGGTGCGGGCGTGTCGCGCTCCTGGTGATCGCTCTCGGACTGGTGCTCATGCACCACGTCGTCAGCGCGCATCAGCACTCGGTGCCGGACATCGCGACCGCCGTGGCGTCCACGCACGCCTCCATGGACCAGTCGGCGCCGGCCGCAGGCGGGCACCGCCACGGCGTCGACGCCGCGTCGCCGGCACTCCAGGGCGTGACGTCCACCCCGCCCGACGCCGTCCCCGTCACGGGCAGCGCAGCACTCCTCCACCAGCACCCGGACGAGAACGGGCACGACCACGCCGGGTCCCTGCTCCACCTGTGCCTCGTCGCGCTCGTGGGTGCCGCGGTCTTCCTGCTCGTGCTCGTCCTCGTCGCGCTCTGGTGGCGGCCACCATCGCGTCGCCGGACGGAGAGCCCGGCCCCGGCGACGGCGACCCGTGCCCCTCCTGCGTCCTCGAGGTTGGCGGAGCTCCAGGTCCTCCGGCTGTAGGCCGGCCCACCGACCGCGCGAACGTCCGTGCTCGGACGTGCCGCGCCGCGGCGCCGTGTCCTGCCATCAGCACCGGCCCCTCGCGCACCGGCCGGTGCCCAGCCGAAGGAGACTCCCTCGTGCGTGCCCGTCTCGTCGGCGGCGTGATCGCCGCCGCCACCGCCGCCCTGCTGGCCGCGGGTTGTTCCGACTCCGGAACCGCGCCACCCGCGGCCGCTCCGGCCTCCGCGCCGTCGCCGGCTCGCACCGCGGCCGCGCCGATCTCGCCCGAGCACAACCAGTCAGACGTCGTGTTCGTCCAGGGCATGATCCCCCACCACCAGCAGGCCGTCGCCATGTCGTCCCAGGCCCCGGACCGTGCCTCCTCCCCGGAGGTCAAGGCCCTGGCCGCCCGCATCGACCGGGAACAGGCTCCGGAGATCGAGCAGATGAACCGGATGCTCGACGCCTGGGGCGCACCCCGCCCGCAGCCAGGCTCCACGGCGATGCCGGGCATGCCTGGCGTGCCCGGCATGACCACGGGCGACATGGCGATGCACGGCATGATGAGTGATGCGCAGATGCAGCAGCTGGCGGCGCAGTCCGGGGCCTCGTTCGACCGGATGTTCCTGCAGATGATGATCGAGCACCACACCGGTGCCGTTCAGATGGCCCAGACCGAGCAGGGCCAGGGGCTCAACCCGCAGGCCGAGGAGCTCGCCGGCGGCATCGCCGCCGCCCAGCAGCAGGAGATCACCGAGATGCAGGCCCTGCTCAGCAGGGTCTGATCGTCCGCGACAGCGCCGACCACGTGGTCGCCGGCCCGGGCACTGCCGGGGCCGGCGACCACGGGGGCGAGCACGTCGCCACCTGGCCCATCACCACTCGTCACCGTTGACAGCTATACCCCCCGGGGGTATCACAGTGTCACGGCGAACCGGCGCCACGCGGAGGGAGCGACGACCATGTCCACACCGCGAGCCTCGAGCGATGCTCATGAGCGAGCCACCTCGAGCACCGAGGCCGTTCCCGCGGGTCACGGCGTGGCCCCCGACGGCGACGGCGCGCAGCCGCGGCGGACCGGGCACGACGCCCACGCCGGGCACGGCGACCACGCGGGGCACGGCGACCACGCCGGGCACGGTGACCACGTGGCCCGGTTCCGGCACCTGTTCTGGATCATGCTGGTGCTGGCCGTCCCGACGGTGGGGCTCAGCCCGATG